>JBMYXB010000043.1:0-17904 GCA_049608005.1 Vicingaceae bacterium | reverse complement strand
ACCCTTATTGCAGGTATTATAGGAATAGTATTAGGTTCTTTTGCTTTAAAGGGAATAGCAGTAGCTAGCGAAGGAACAGATATTCCTTATACGAACCCAACTGTACCAATTCCTTATGTTTTAGGAGCGTTATTTACAATGGTAATTTTAGGAACATTAATAGGATTAATACCTGCACAACGTGCAGTTAGTATAAAACCAATTGATGCGTTAAGGGAAGAATAAATAAAATTCTCCCTTAGAAGGGAGAAAATTTTGTCTTATTCGCTTTTTTTGCGAATTAGTTACAAAATTAGAGGGATGTTAAAATGGTTAAATGAGAGAATAAACAAGTGTTAAATGAAAAATGTCATTCCGATTGAAGCGATAGCGGAACAGAGGAATCTTTTGAGTTTACAGTCAGATGTATAATATAAAAGAATAAATGCTATAAATTAGAGCAACTAAAAAACAAAAAAATGAAAAAAGTAATAAAATACGTAGTAATTATAATAATAATATTAGGAGTTGTTTTTGCAACAAACTTTTTTATATCTACTAATAATCAAGATCCAATTCAGTACAAATCTGAAAATCCGATAAAAACTACTATTGAGAAAAAAACAGTAGCAACAGGTAAGGTAGTACCAGAGGATGAAGTAGAGATAAAGCCACAAATTTCTGGAATTGTACATGAGGTTTTTGTTAAGGAAGGACAAGTTGTTGAAACGGGTGATTTAATAGCTACCATTAAAGTTGTGCCTAATGAGCAAGCTTTAAATAGTGCAATGGGTAGAGTAGATAATGCTAAAATTGTTTTAAAAAATAGCACTATTGATTTTAATAGAAATAAAGAATTGTATGAGAAAGAAATCATTTCTAATCAGGATTTTATAGCCGTAGAATTAAGAAATAACCAAGCTAAGCAAGAATTGATTAATGCTGAAAATGATTTAAAAATTATTAAAAGTGGTACTGCTGGTAGAGGAGCAGCCAATACTAATATTAGAGCAACCGTTTCTGGAACAATATTAACTGTTCCTGTAAAAAAAGGAGATCAATTGGTAGAGAGTAATAATTTTAACCCTGGTACTACAGTGGCTACAATTGCTGATTTAACCAATATGATTTTTGAAGGACAAGTTGATGAGGCAGAGGTAAGTAAATTAAAAATTGATATGCCATTATTAATTAGTTTGGGAGCAATTAATGATAAAAGTTTTGATGCAAAATTACGTTTTGTGGCACCACAAGGAATAGAAGAGCAAGGAGCTGTTCAATTTAAAATTGAAGCAAATGTAATTTTAGATACTAACTTTTTTGTAAGAGCAGGATACAGTGCAAACGCTACAATAGTTATTGGAGAAAAAACAAACACATTGGCAATAAAAGAAGCATTGGTACAATTTGATGAAATAACTCAAGAACCTTATGTAGAAGTAGAACTAGGTAATCAAGAATTTGAACGCAGAGAGGTTGAATTAGGAATTTCGGATGGTATTATGGTTGAAATTGTTGATGGTTTAACGGAAGAAGACAAAGTTAAAGTTTGGAACATTACAGAGCCTTTTAAGAAAAAAGCTGAGGAAGAAAAGGAAGAATAAAATCACCCTAGCCCCGAAGGGAAGGTTGGATGAGTGGGTTTGAAATTAAGAGGGAAATATACAGTGTAGATTTGGTTTTAGAGGGTGTTTTGGAAAAGGTAGCTGCGTTAGGGATAGAAGTGACATCCTCCGATTTTATATCGGAGATATAACGAATAGCCCGTTTAAACGCCCTAGAAAAAAAGTAAAAAAAGAAAGATTAAAAATATGAGAATTTTATTATCAATATTAGGTTTAGGGTTGTTGAGTAGTGTAAGTGCTCAAGAAACTAAAATATGGACTTTAAAAGAGTGTGTAGATTATGCTTTGGAAAATAACATTTCTATTAAGCAATCAGAATTAGATAAAAATAGTTCTTTAGAGGATGTAAAAGCCGCAAAATGGAATTTTGCACCCAACTTAAATGCAAGTGCTTCACAGAATTTTAATTTCGGATCATCAATAAGTGTTTCTGGAGCAAGAATTCCTGCAGATTTTAGATCAAATAATTTTGGAATAAATTCTACCGTTAACTTGTTTGATGGTTTTGCAAACATCAATAATTTAAAGCAAACTAAAATTGGGGTTGAAATTCAAGATGCTGCCATAGCGAAAATGAAAAACGACATTTCTTTAAATGTGGTGAATGCGTATTTGCAAATTTTGTTTGCAAAAGAACAGGTGAAAATTGCTCAATCTCAATTAACAATTAGTGAAGAACAAGTTAATAGAATAGGTGAGTTGGTTGATGCAGGGGTTTTGCCGCAAGGAGATTTGTTAAACATTAAATCTACTTTGGCAAATGATAACCAAAGTTTAATTGTTGCCAAAAATAACGTGTTAATTACTAGCTTAAATTTAGCTCAATTATTACAATTAGAAACCACAGAAGTTAATGTTGCTGCGGTAGATGTAGATATACAAAATCAGGCAATTTTAAGTAATGATGTTGAGACTATTTATAATAAAGCAAACGAAAGTTTTCCTGAAATTAAATTGGCAGAATTAAATATTATGAGTGCAGAAAAAAGCATTCAAATGACAAAAGCAAATTATTATCCTTCTTTAAATTTAAGTGCAGGAATGAATACTGCTTACCAACACAGGCAAAGCACAACAGATGTTTCGCCATTTTTATTTAGCGATCAAATAGATGATAATTTAGGAAAATCAATATCGTTACAATTAAACATTCCGATATTTAATCGTTACCAATTTAGAAGTGCTGTAAATAAATCTAAAATCAATTATCAAAAAATTGAATACAATTTGGTGAGCGAACGTTTACGTTTACAACAAACTATACAAAATGCTTATGCAGATGCGTTGGCTTCATCAAAATCTTACGATGCTGCAACAACTTCTGTAGAGGCACAAACAAAAGCATTTGATTACTCGCAAGAACGTTTTAAGGCTGGTGCAATTAATTCTTTTGATTTTAATCAAACAAAAAACAACTTGGTTAACGCTAAATCTCAATTAATAAGAAGTAAATACGACTTTATGTTTAAGCTTAAAGTATTAGAGTTTTATTTTGGAGTTCCTTTTGTATCGGAGTAGTTAATGGCTATCCATTGCTTGTAAAAAGGAGTTGTAAAAGTTAAAGATAGAGGGATAATTATTTATTAAACCATCTTCTTTAACTCCATCATTTCATCACGTAAACGAGCAGCTTCAATAAAATCTTCTTCTTTAGCAGCTTTTTTCATTTTACGTTCAGTTTCTTTTAGGAGTTTTTCTATTTCATCTTTTTTCATGTATTGAACAACAGGATCGGCAGCAATACTTGGCTTTTCGCTAATTGCCTCAACATCATAAGCTTCTTCAATAACTTTTGTTTGCCCTAAAATTTGTGTTTTAGATTTATTTAAACCTTTAGGTATTATACCGTGTTTTGTATTGTAATTAATTTGTTTAAGTCGTTTTCTGTCTGTTTCATCAATGGTTTTTTGCATCGATTTTGTAACCTTATCGGCATACATAATAACAATACCATTAACATTACGAGCGGCTCTACCAGCAGTTTGCGTAAGAGAACGTTCAGATCGTAAAAAACCTTCTTTATCCGCATCTAAAATGGCAACTAAAGAAACCTCAGGCAAATCCAAACCTTCTCTTAAAAGGTTAACACCAATTAAAACATCAAAAGTACCTAAACGTAAATCTCTTAAAATTTCAACTCTATCCAAAGTATCCACTTCAGAATGGATATAACGACAACGAATACCAGCATTATCAAAGTATTTATCCAATTCTTCTGCCATTCGTTTGGTAAGTGTTGTTACTAAAGTCCGTTCATCTTTTTCAGCTCTAATAACAATTTCTTCCATCAAATCATCAATTTGATTTAAGCTTGGACGAATTTCAATTTTCGGTTCTAATAATCCTGTTGGTCTAATAACTTGTTCAACAATAACACCTTCCGATTGGTTAAGTTCGTAATCGGCTGGTGTAGCACTTACATAAACTACCTGATCGATAATTGAAGCAAATTCATCAAATTTTAAAGGCCTATTATCCATTGCCGAAGGTAAACGAAAACCATATTCAACTAAGTTTTGTTTACGTGATCTATCGCCACCATACATGGCTCCAATTTGCGAAACAGTAACATGACTCTCATCAATAACTGTTAAAAAATCTTTAGGAAAATAATCTAACAAACAGAAAGGGCGAGAACCTTCAGCTCTTCTATCAAAATAACGAGAGTAGTTTTCTATACCAGAACAGTAGCCTAATTCTCGCATCATTTCTAAATCGTAAGTTACTCTATCTTCAATACGTTTGGCTTCTAAATGTTTACCTATTTCTTTATAATATTCTACTTGTTTTACCATATCATCCTGTATTTCGTGTATGGCATTTTGCATGCTATCTTTGGTGGTATTAAAAATACTTGCAGGGTAAATGTTCAGGTAATCAAACTCTTCGAGTGTTTGTCCATTTAAAGGATCAAAAGATTCTATTTCTTCAATTTCATCACCAAAAAAATAAATACGATAAGCAATTTCGGCATAACCTGGATAAATATCTACCGTATCGCCTTTTACTCTAAAATTACCTCTCTGAAAATCGCTTTCGGTTCTAGAATATAAAGCTTGAACCAATTCTAATAAAAATTTATTTCTACTAATAATATCTCCAGTTTTTATTTTAATGATGTTTTCCTGAAAATCTTCAGGATTACCAATACCATAAATGCACGAAACCGAAGCAACAACTATTACATCTTGTCTGCCAGATAGGAGAGAAGTAGTTGTACTTAACCGTAACTTCTCAATCTCATCATTAATAGCCATGTCTTTTTCAATAAAAGTATCTGTAACTGGCAAATAAGCCTCTGGCTGATAATAATCGTAATAAGAAACAAAATACTCTACCGCATTATTAGGAAAAAACTGTTTAAACTCTCCATAAAGTTGAGCAGCTAAGGTTTTATTATGACTTAAAATTAAAGTTGGTCTGTTCAGTTTTTCAATAACATTAGCAACTGTAAAAGTTTTTCCTGAACCAGTAACTCCCAATAATGTTTGAGCTTTGGCACCATCAGTAATTCCTTCTACTAATTGCTTAATAGCTTCGGGCTGATCTCCAGTAGGATTAAATTCGGATACAATTTTAAAAGGCATGAGATAAAATTAGCGTTTTATTTTAAGGATAAAAGAGAATTTCTTAAATTTAAAGTATGAACCTTCTAAAAAATAAAATGTTAAAAAAAGCATTATTCTTGTTAACAGGCTTGCTTGTTTTTAATCAATTTAAAGCACAGGTAAAAGATACTACAAAACTCACATTTTCTGGTATTATTTATAATTCACAAAATTTAAAAACACCGCTTAGTCAGGTAAACATTTCTAAAACTAATTTATTAGGTACAAGTAGTAATGTTGGGGGAGAGTTTTTTTTAGATGTAAAACCTAATGATACACTAACTTTTACGCATATTGGTTTTCATCCTATAACCATTACCATTGCCGATTCGCTTAAAAATGGAAATCTTGTTGCTAAATTGTTTTTGGTTAATGATACTGTAAATTTAGAGCAAGTTTATATTTCTTCTTTAAAAGATTTTGATGCTTTTAAGAATCAGTTTTTAGGTATGGAAGTACAACCGAATAAAGATTTAACTAACGCTCAAAACAACATTAATTTATCAGTTTATGAAGCTAAAGCTTTTAGCGAATCTACAACAGAAGATAAATTAGAAGCATCTCTACAAAAAGAAGCGAACAAATCAATTTATTTTGGGCAATTACCACCCGATAATATGGTCAATTTTGTGAGTGTTGCTGCGGGTTTAATTAGTATGATACCAGATAAAAAAGAAAGGGATGATTTTTATAAGAAGTTTGTTAATGCTCGAAATCAGAATAATATAATTTACATTAAGCCATAAGGCGTTTTTTTTGTAAAATTATAGGTTAAAACTTTTCCGCTTTATTGAGTCTCCGATAAGTGTTTAGCCACATATTTACTAGGTATTCCAAGTTTTAATTCGCAGACTGAAAGTCTGCTTCGTGAAATACCTAGTGAGATACAGAAATAATACACAATTGATTCGTGTATTCGTGGCAAAAACATTTATAGTAAAGTAACTGTAATGAAATTGCAGGGTTTTAACCTTTAACTAGATAATAAACTATGAATTTCAGTCCATAGTTTTAATTCGCAGACTGAAAGTCTGCTTCGTGAAATACCTAGTGAGATACAGAAATAGTACACAATTAATTCGTGTATTCGTGGCTAAAACATTTATAGAAACTAAAGTAACTGTAATAAAATTGCAAGGTTTTAACCTTTAACTAGAGCTTAAATCTTCTACAAATACCTTTCTTCTAAAATGTTAATGTGGTGAGTTTCGTGTCCTGATAAAATAAAACCAATAGATAAAACAGTTAAATGGTTTCCATTTGCAGTTCCATTTTTTTCTAGCATTTTATCCGTAAAACTTTTAAAGAGAGCAATGGTAGCTTGTCTTACTAAGTCATATTCTTTGCAAATTTCACACAATTTTCTTTCGTTAGCTCTAGATTCTGGTACAAAAGCATCATGATCATATCCTGGCAAATCTGTTTTATCATTTCGTGCAAAACGCAAAGCACGGTTACAAAAAATACGCTCTGTATCAATTAAATGAACCAATAGCTCTTTAATACTCCATTTTTTTTCTGCGTAAGCAAAATTACCCTGTTCTTCAGTAACTAAATCTAGTAATTCGTTGGTTCTTTTGTGCGAAAATTCTAAGGCTGTAATTACATTGTCATAATCTTTAGCTAAATTAACGTAGTGACTAAAGTATTCTGAAAAGTTGTGATTTGCTAATGCTTGGCTCATAATAATTTCTAAAAATTAGCTTCAAATTTATGTGAAATTGTTTAAGATTCAAACTTAAGGATGAAAAATACATTTTTAATGTAGTTCTAAGAACATTTAAGGAACATGGCTTTAAAAGTAGGTTGATAAAGTGATTTGGTAAAAGATGCTTTTTTAAATTAATGGCTACAACCTGAAACATTTTCTTGAATAAATACTAAATTTACCATCTTTCAAAAAAAAATAGAAAATAATGACAAAAATAAAATTTGGAACAGACGGTTGGAGAGCTATTATAGCAAAAGATTTTACGGTAGATAATGTTGCAAGAGTTACATTAGGGTCGGTAGAATGGTTAAAACAAAATTTTGATAACCCATCAGTAGTTGTTGGACATGATTGTAGATATGCAGGAGAATTGTTTGCAGAAACAACTGCAAAGGTTTTTGCTAATGCAGGAATTAAAGTTTTATTGGCAAAAGGACCAGTTTCTACGCCAATGGTTTCTTTAGGAACATTAAACAAAAAAGCTTCTTTAGGAATTGTTATTACTGCATCACACAATCCGCCAACTTACAACGGATATAAATTAAAAGGGCATTTTGGAGGTCCTTTATTACCAAAAGAAATACAAGAGGTTGAAGATTTAATTCCTGATACCAACTCAGTTGATTTAGATGGCTTAGAGATGGAAACTTTCTATGCTAACGGATTGATAGAGAATGTTGATTTAGAAACCATGTATGTAGATCATGTTGAGGCTAGCTTTGATATGGATGCTATTCGTAATTCTGATATGAATTTTGCTTACGATGCCATGTATGGTTCAGGACAAGATGTAATGAGAAGGTTATTACCAGATATTGATTTTTTACATTGCGAGCATAACCCTGGATTTAACGGAACAGCTCCAGAGCCTATCCATAGAAATTTAGTAGAATTTTCTGAAATGATTAAAATGGCTGAAGGTCAAATTAATTGTGGTTTAGCTACCGATGGAGATGCTGATAGAATAGGGTTGTATGATAGTGAAGGAAACTTTGTAGATTCTCATCACATTATTTTATTGTTGATTAAATATTTGGTTGAAGAGAAAAAATACACTGGAAAAGTGGTTAACGCATTTTCTGTAACTCCTAAGGTTAAAAAGATGTGCGACCATTACGGGTTGGATTATGAAGTTACCAAAATCGGATTTAAATACATTGCAGGCATCATGTTAACGGATGATGTTTTATTAGGTGGAGAAGAATCTGGAGGTATTGCAACAAAAGGGCATATACCTGAGAGAGATGGAATTTGGATGGGTTTAATTATATGGGAATACATGGTTAAATCGGGTAAAACATTAGAAGATTTAATTGACGAAGTTTATGAAATTGTAGGCTCATTTAAGTTTGAACGTATTGATTTACACTTAAAAGAAGAAGAAAAATTAGCGATTGTTGCTAACTGCGAAAATGGTGCTTATAAATCGTTTGGTAATCTAGAGGTGAGAAGAATTGAAAATGTAGATGGATATAAATACTTTTTTGATAATGATGAATGGGTAATGATTAGAGCTTCGGGTACAGAACCAGTTTTAAGAACTTATGCTGAAGCTGCAACTACAGAAGGAGCATTTAAAATTTTAGAGCAAGTACATGATCAGTTTAAGAAGTAAAAATATATTTTATAACAGTATAATTTGTATTATAAGTTAATAATTTATAAAAACCTCAATTTAATAAGTTGAGGTTTTTTTATTTCTACAAACAGCAACTATTATAAGTTTTTTATGAGAAGCACATATTTCACAACTTTTAACGTTTTATCAGTTAAAATAATTACAAGTTAATCTTATATTTGCAAAATGTTAAAAAAATGGGGTTTTGTTATCGTAGTAATTGCTGTATTATCAGCAAGTTGTAGTAAGTATCAGGCTATATTAAAAAGTTCGGATTTAGATTTAAAATATGAAGCTGCAATTAAATATTATGATGATGAAAGATACGATAGAGCGGTAGTACTATTTGAAGAGCTAATACCTTTATTTAGAGGTACAGACAGATCAGAAATAGTTTATTACAATTATGCTTATTGCAATTATCAGTTAGATTTATTGTATGCTGCATCTTACCATTTTAAGAAATTTGCCACTAATTTTCCTTCTAGTAAACATGCCCAAGAGTGTTTGTTTATGTACGCTTACACTAATTATTTGCTTTCGCCTAAACCCACTTTAGATATTACAGAAACTAAAAAAGGAATAGAAGCTTTGCAGTTGTTTATCAATACTTATCCGCAACATGCTTTAGTAGATTCTAGCAATGTGTTAATGGATAGGTTAAGAAATAAATTAGAAGAAAAATCTTACCTAAACTCAAAACAATATTATAAAATATTCAAATACAAATCTGCCATAATTTCTATAGCCAATACTTTGTTAGATTTTCCTGACTCAAAATACAGAGAGGAACTAACCTTTTTAACTTTTAAATCGCACTATTATTTAGCAGAAAATAGTATTAAGAAAAAAAAGTTAGAAAGAATTAACAATTCTATTGATGCTTATTATACCTTTGTAGATTCCTATAAGGAAAGCAAGTATTTAAAAGAGGCTCAAACTTTGTTTACAAAGTTGGCTAAAATGAAAGAAGAATATAATTTAAAAAACTCTTAAGATGAACTTTAAAAACACAAACGCAGAATCTAGTACAGTTACAAGAAACATGGATGAGATTGAGGAAGTAACAGGAAATATTTACGAATCTTGTGTAGTAGTATCTAAAAGATCTGACCAAATAGCTGTAGATTTAAAAGAAGAACTTATTGGTAAATTAAACGAGTTTGCATCAAGCACAGATAATTTAGAAGAAGTTTTTGAAAATAGAGAACAAATAGAAATTTCTAGATTTTACGAAAGATTGCCTAAAACTAATGCAATGGCATTAAAAGAATTTTTAGACGATAAAGTTTATTATAGAAATACGTTGGATTCTTCAGAAGAAGCAGGAGAATAATTCTTAATTGGTAAAATGTTTGTAGGCAAAAATATTCTTCTTGGAATAACAGGAGGAATTGCAGCATTTAAAACCGCTAATCTAGTTAGATTATTTACTAAAGCAGGAGCCAATGTACAAGTGGTAATGACTCCTAGTGCCAAAGATTTTGTAACCCCCTTAACATTATCTACTTTATCAGGTAACCCTGTACATTCTATTTTAGCGGATGATGAAACAGGCGAATGGACCAATCATGTAGCATTAGGTTTATGGGCAGATATTATGATTATTGCCCCAGCAACAGCAAATACCATTGGTAAAATGGCAAATGGCTTGTGTGATAATTTACTTTTAGCAACTTATTTATCGGCAAAATGCCCAGTTTTTATTGCACCAGCAATGGACCTGGATATGTATAAGCACGAAACAACAAACAAAAACATTAAACAATTAATAGCTAACGGCAATAGGCTTATTGATGCAGCAGAAGGAGAGTTGGCAAGTGGTTTAGTAGGGAAGGGCAGAATGGAAGAGCCTGAATTAATTTTTAATCATATTAAAAACTTTTTTAAAGAAGGATTACCACTAGCAGGTAAAACAGTATTAATTACTGCAGGTCCAACTTTTGAACAAATAGACCCTGTACGTTTTATTGGTAATAACTCATCGGGTAAAATGGGGTACGAGTTAGCTCATAAAGCAAATAAATTAGGAGCTAATGTAATACTGGTTTCTGGGCCAACTCATTTAAAAGCAGCTAATACTATACAAACAGTTAATGTAAGATCTGCTCAAGAAATGTATGATGCTGTTCATCACTATTATAAGCAAGCAGAAATTATTATTATGGCAGCCGCTGTTGCTGACTATACACCTGAAAATAAACATGCCCAAAAATTAAAGAAAAGCGATAACAAACTTCAAATTAATTTAAAAGCAACTAAAGATATTTTAGGAAGCATAGGAAAGGTAAAGTCAAGAAATCAACTATTAATTGGTTTTGCTTTAGAAACGGACAACGAAATAATAAATGCACAAGGAAAATTAGAGCGTAAAAACTTAGATTTTATCGTATTAAACTCTTTAAATAGCAAAGGTGCTGGTTTTGGATTTGATACCAATAAAATAACAATCATTGATAAAAACAATAATATAACTGATTATGAGTTAAAATCTAAATCAGAAGTAGCTGATGATATTTTTAATAAAATCATATCTTTACTGCAATCGTAATGAAAAATATTTTAAAATACATACTCATCTTATCTATCTTGTTGATAGGTAGTAATATTAGTGCACAAGAGTTAATGTGTAATGTTCAAATCAACTCATCGCAAGTACAAGGATCTGATAAAAGTGTTTTTGATGCGATGCAAAAATCTATTTTTGAGTTTGTAAATTCTCAAAAATGGACCAATAACGTTTATAAAAGCAATGAACGAATAGAATGTACAATAATGATAAACGTTACGGAACAAAAATCTACTAACGAATTTTCAGGAACCATTCAAATACAAGCAAGAAGACCAGTTTTTAACACTTCATTTTATACTCCTACTTTTAATCATATAGATAAAGAATTTGATTTTAGATTTAACGAGTTTGATCCTTTAGAATATACTGATAATACTTTTACATCTAATTTAACATCTGTAATTGCTTTTTATGCCAATATTATTATTGGTTTAGATTATGATTCTTTTGCTGAAAAAGGAGGGACTAAATATTTTAAAAAAGCAAGAACAATAGTAGCTAATGCACAAGGAGCACAGCAATCTGGTTGGAAAGCATTTGAGAATGACAGAAACAGGTATTGGCTAGCAGAAAATTTAAACCATAATGATTATAAAGAATTAAGAGTTTGTTTTTACCAATACCATAGGTTGGGGTTTGATGCGATGGCAAAAAATGTTGAAACAGGAAGAGCAACCGTTTTAAAAGCTTTAAAAATGCTTGAGCCAGTTTATACTCGTAAACCAGGTAATTTTCAATTGCAAATCTTTTTTAATGCAAAATCTAAAGAAATTGTAGAACTTTTTAGTAAAGGTTTAGTAAAAGAAAAAAATGAGGTTGCTAACTTGCTAAATAAAATTGACCCAAACAATTTAACCAAGTACGAAGAAATTACCAAAGGAAAATAGATGCTAAAACATTTATCAATTACCAACTACGTAATTATTGAAAACCTTGAACTGAAAATTAACGGTGGTTTTACGGTAATAACTGGAGAAACAGGAGCAGGAAAATCTATTTTATTAGGAGCCTTATCTTTAATTTTAGGACAAAGAGCAGATGTATCTGTTTTAAATAATAAAGATAAAAAATGCATTATAGAGGGTGAATTTGAATTAGATAAAAACCAATACTTAAGTTTTTTTGAAAAGAATGAACTTGATTACGAACCTCAAACACTTATAAGAAGAGAAATAAATTCTAAAGGAAAAAGTAGGGCATTTATTAATGATACCCCAGTAAGTTTATCCGTACTTAAAACGTTAACCTCAAAATTAATAGATCTTCATTCTCAACATCAAACCCTACAAATTCAAGATAATAAATTTCAATTAAGTGTTTTAGATGCTTTTTCTCAAACAGATTTAACAACTTATAAAAAAAAGTTTGAAGAATACACAACGCTTAAATTAGAACTTAAAACACTAATAGAACTTGCCAACCAATCTAAAGCTAATGTTGATTACATTACTTTTCAGGCAAATGAAATAGAAGATTTACATTTAAAACCAGATGAAAAAGAAAAAATAGAGGCTGAATTAGAATTAAAAAACAATGCTGAAGAAATTAAGCATGTATTATTAAGTTCTTCTGATGCTTTGATAAATTCGGAAGAAAATTTAATAGCTCAGCTAAAAAACATTACTAATTCTTATTATAAAATAATTAATTGCTCTAGTGCTTACAATTCTATTTATGAGAGGTTAAATAGTATGGTAATAGAATTAGAAGATTTATCTAATGAGATTGAAAGCAGTAATAATAATTTAGATTTTGATCCTACTAACTTACAGTTTCTTAATGATAGGATAAGTAAAATATATGCAATAGAAGAGAAGCACAATGTTTCATCAACTCAAGAAATATTAATACTACTAGCAGATTTAAAACAACAGTTAGCACAAACAAATTCTTACCAAGATAGAATAGATGTTTTAACTAAAGAGCTAAATAAAAATGAAAAAGAATTATATAATTTAGCAAAAACAATATCTAAAAAAAGAGTAAAATCCTTTACCAACCTCTCTAAAGAAATTACAAAGAATTTAAGTTTACTCGGTATGCAAAATTCTAGTTTTATTGTAAACCATAGCATTTTAGACCAGTTAAATGAAAACGGAATTGATGGAATAGACTTTATGTTTTCTGCCAATAAAGGAGTTGAAGCACAAGAAATAAAAAAAGCAGCATCTGGCGGAGAACTTTCGCGATTAATGCTGACCATAAAATCGATACTAGCTAATGGCAATAAACTCTCATCTATTATTTTTGATGAAATTGATACCGGAGTATCTGGTGAGGTGGCAGATAAAATGGCTGTAATCATGAAAAACATGAGTAATAAAATGCAAGTAATTTCTATAACACATTTACCCCAAGTTGCTGCAAAAGGAGATTACCACTATAAAATATTTAAAGAAAGTAAAAAAGATAAAACCTTAACGAATGTAATCACATTAGATAAAGAAACTAGGGTAGAAGAGTTGGCTAAAATGTTAAGCGGAAAAAAAATGAGTGAAGCCGCAATTAGCAATGCAAAAGCATTATTAAATCAATAAAATTTTATTTTTTATTAAGAATTTGTAAGTTTATTCTCTTAAAACGAGGGTAATGGAGTTTAAAGCTGCAATTTATTGCTTTTACAACAAGTTTATCAGGTTTTAATTAGCACTGTAAAGATGCAGTATTGGGGTGAAAATGAAAAAAAACATAACATTAAAGGCTTAAATTTATTACTTCTTTAAAAAGCCCTATAAAAAGAAGGTATTAAGTCTGTAAAAGTTGAATAAACTACTATATTTGTAATCTCAAAAATAATAACAAAAAGAATATGTCACACAATCTTTTAAAAGGTAAAAAAGGAATTATTTTCGGAGCATTGAACGAGTCTTCAATTGCATGGAAAGTTGCAGAGAAAGCTCATGAGGAAGGTGCAGAATTTATTTTGACAAATGCTCCTGTTGCATTAAGAATGGGAGAGTTAGATAATTTAGCTAAAGCTACAGGATCTGATGTTGTTGCTGCAGATGTTACTTCTAAAGATGATTTAGAAAAATTATTTGCTGCTGCCGAAGCTAAATTTGGTAAAATTGATTTTATTTTACATTCTATCGGAATGTCGATAAACGTAAGAAAAGGAAATCATTATACAGAAACAAATTATGATTTTTACCATAAGGCAATGGACATTTCTGCGATCTCTTTTCATAGAGTAATGCAAATTGCAAAAGAAAAAGACATTATGAATGAGTGGGGGTCTATTTTAGGTCTTTCATTTATTGCTGCTCAAATGGCAATTCCTGGTTATAATGATATGTCTGATGCTAAATCTTTATTAGAATCTATAGCAAGAACATTTGGTTATTATTATGGTACCGAAAAGAAAGTAAGAATTAATACGGTTTCTCAATCGCCAACTAAAACAACTGCTGGTGGTGGTATTTCTGGTTTTGATTCATTATATAATTTTGCAGATGCTAATTCTGCTTTAGGAAATGCTCCGGCAGAAGATTGTGCCAATTACTGCATTACCTTATTTTCTGATTTAACAAAATACGTTACAATGCAAAACCTTTTCCATGATGGAGGTTTTTCTACAACAGGTGTAACTGATAAAGTAATGAAACACTTTGAAGGAACACAATCTTAATAAAGATTAATAATATTTAAAAAGCCATCAATTAACTAATTGATGGCTTTTTTGTTGCTTATTAAATTAAGTGTTTATTGTATCACTCAGGTTAATACGAACTATAGAAAGAGATTACTCTGTTTCATCTGTTTTTTTCTTTTTCTTAGGCTGTGTAATAGAAAATATTAACTCTTTAGTTACATCATCTAAAGTAACATTAATAGCACTTCCTTCTATTACTTTAGATTGAATAATTTCTTCAGCAAGTGGGTCTTCTAAATACTTTTGAATAGCTCTTTTTAATGGTCGAGCACCATAGGCCGAATCATATCCTTTGTCTGCAATATGGTCTTTGGCTTCTTGTGATAATTCTATAGTATAACCCAATTCTATTATTCGCCCGTACAAGCTTTGCAATTCAATATCAATAATTTTATGAATATCTTCTTTTTCTAAAGCATTAAACATTACAACATCATCAATTCTATTTAAAAATTCTGGAGCAAAAGCTTTCTTTAAAGCATTTTGTATAATTCCAGCAGAATGTTCATCAGCAGAATCTTGCTTTGCTTTTGTACCAAAACCAACTCCTTGTCCAAAATCTTTTAATTGACGAGCTCCAATGTTAGATGTCATAATAATAATAGTGTTCTTAAAGTTAATTTTTCTTCCAGAACTATCTGTTAATTGACCATCATCTAAAGCTTGTAATAATAAATTAAAAACATCAGGATGAGCTTTTTCAATTTCATCTAATAAAACAATAGAGTAAGGTTTTCTTCTAACTTTTTCTGTTAATTGCCCACCTTCTTCATATCCAACATAACCAGGAGGAGCACCAACTAAACGAGAAACTGCAAATTTCTCCATATACTCACTCATATCTATTCTAATTAAAGCCTCATCAGTATCAAATAAATAACGAGCTAAAACTTTAGCTAATTGTGTTTTACCAACACCAGTAGGACCTAAAAATATAAACGAGCCAATTGGTTTATTCGGATCTTTTAATCCAGCTCTATTACGCTGTATGGCTTTAACCACTTTTTTAACAGCTTCATCTTGCCCAATTACTTTGTCGTTAATTTCTTCGCCCATGTGGGCTAGTCTATCCCCTTCAGCTTGTGCAACACGTTGTGTAGGAATACCAGTCATCATAGCAACAACTTCAGCAACATTATCCTCACTAACTACTTCTCTGTTGTTTTTTGTTTCATCTTCCCAAGCTTGTTTAGCAGCATTTAAATCTTTTAAAAGATTTCTTTCATCATCTCTTAATTGTGCAGCTTCTTCGTACTTCTGACTACGAACAACATGATTTTTTTTGTCCTTAATATCTTCAATTTTCTTTTCAATTTCTATGATATTTTTAGGCACCTTAATGTTAGTGATATGCACTCTAGATCCAGCCTCATCTAAGGCATCAATAGCCTTGTCTGGTAAAAAACGATCGGTCATATACCTATCAGTTAACTTGGCACAAGCTTCTATGGCTTCGCTAGTATAACTTACATTATGATGATCTTCATACTTTTCTTTAATATTATTTAAAATTTCAATCGTTTCTTCAACACTTGTAGGGTCAACAACTACTTTCTGAAACCTTCTGGCTAAAGCACCATCTTTTTCAATGTGTTGTCTGTATTCATCTAAAGTTGTAGCTCCAATACATTGTAGTTCTCCTCTTGCCAAAGCAGGTTTAAACATGTTAGAGGCATCCATAGAACCAGAAGCTCCACCAGCACCAATAATGGTATGAATTTCATCAATAAATAAAATGATGTCTGGAGATTTTTCCAACTCATTCATTACCGCTTTCATTCGTTCTTCAAACTGTCCTCTATATTTTGTTCCTGCAACAAGCGAAGCTAAATCAAGCGTTACAATTCTTTTCCCAAATAAAACTCTAGAAACTTTCTTTTGAGTAATTCTTAATGCTAAACCTTCGGCAATGGCAGATTTTCCAACACCTGGTTCTCCTAGTAATATAGGGTTGTTCTTTTTTCTTCTACTTAATATCTGAGAAACACGCTCAATTTCTTTCTCTCTTCCTACAATAGGATCGAGTTTTCCATCTTCGGCATATTTTGTTAAATCTCTTCCAAAATTATCTAAAACAGGTGTTTTAGATTTTGAAGCGCCTTTAGGTGTACTGCCAGCACTGCCCATAAATCCTTTGCCATCATCTCCTTCATTACCATCTTCTGGTGGTGTGTTCGGAAAATCGGCCTTTGGAGTTTCATCTTCAGCTACATTTAAAATCATAATCTCATCTTTAACAGCTTCGTAATTTATGTTTAATGTATTTAAAGCATTGGTAGCAATGTTGTCTTCTCCTTTTAAGATGGATAACAATAAGTGTTCTGTTCCAATAATATTATTCTTTAATACTTTAGCCTCTAGGTAAGTTATTTTTAAAACTTTTTCGGCTTGTTTTACTAAAGGTATGTTTGATAGTTGTGTGTTAGTTCCGTTACCAACTTTGGTAGAGGATTCAATTTTTTTTCTTAATTCTTTTAAATCAACTCCTAAGTTGGTAAGAATTTTTATGGCTAAACCATCTCCTTCTCTTATGATACCTAATAGTAAGTGTTCTACGCCAATGTAGTCGTGTCCTAAGCGTAAAGCTTCTTCTTTACTAAAGGTAATAACATCCTTTACTTTTGTTGAAAAATTTGCATCCATAAATATTCTGTTTAAACTGACTTAATCGAAAATTAAGATAAAATCAAGTCAATCAAAAATAATAATATATGTATTTGAGCAATTGTCGTAAAAAACACCTTTTTCAACAGAATTTTGTTAGTAAGTAAGAAGCAAAAAAACTGTATTCTGAACTTGATAATGTGTATTTTCGATGGTCTGAAAAAAGAAGTATTATTCAGATAAAATTTAGAAGATAAATCAGATAAAAATATGGCTGAAGGAGAAAAAATAATACAGATTAATATTGAAGAGGAAATGAAATCTGCTTACATCGATTATTCGATGTCGGTAATTGTTTCTAGAGCTTTACCTGATGTACGTGATGGTTTAAAACCAGTACACAGAAGAATCTTATACGGGATGTTAGATTTAGGAATTAGAGCAAATAGTCCGTATAAAAAATCTGCAAGAATTGTTGGAGAAGTATTAGGAAAGTATCATCCACACGGAGATACTGCGGTTTACGACTCTATGG
>JBMYXB010000042.1:0-17929 GCA_049608005.1 Vicingaceae bacterium | reverse complement strand
AACAATCGCAAGCACTTTCTTTTCCTGAAAGATCTTTAAAACTTCTTAAAGAAGCAACGCCTTCACCCTCACAATCAAAACAAGTTTCGCAGTTCTCTATAAAAACACTTACTTTTTTTCCTTCAGAAGTGGTTGACTCAATGTAATGCTCTGGGCAAGGTTTTCTTTTAGTAGCACTTTTATCAAAATCTACCTCAGCATTATACCAAAAAGTACTATCTAAAAAAGTTGTTGAAATACCCTGACATTCTAATTCACATTTTAGCTTTTCGCTAATTGCTACATCTGTACGTTCTAAAAATTCTAAAACCCTACCCTCTGGCAGCCAAGATGAACGTTCATCTCTACCATTGTAAAGCGTAGCCCAAACTGCAATGCAACCTAAACCAAAACCAAATCCGTAAAATTTTAACCTATAAAAAAGTTTTTTTTTGTCTATTGCCATCTTACATTGCCATTAATAACAGGTTAATATCTTTATAAGGTAAACCAAAAGTTTCTGCTAAATACTTGTTGGTTAAAACGCCCTTATAAATATAAACTCCGTTTTGTATTCCTTTATATGATTTTATCATTACTTCTAATCCTCCAAACTCTCCAGTATCTACAATAGTTGGTGTAATTACATTACTTAAAGCATAAGATGCTGTTCTTGATACCCTTGATGCAATATTAGGAACACAATAATGTATTACTCCATATTTAGAAAAAATTGGTGCATCATGACTTGTTACTTCCGAAGTTTCAATGCAGCCTCCTTTATCAATACTCACATCAACAATAACAGAAAAATCTTTCATTTGACTAACCATTTCTTCAGTAACAACTATTGGTGTTCTTCCTCCTGTAGAGTTAATTGCCCCAATAACAACATCAGCAGTTTTTAAGGCTTTCTCTAATACTTTAGGCTGCATTACAGAAGTAGCTATACGCTGCCCCAAAATAGATTGAAGTCTTCTTAATTTGTGCGTATTGTTGTCAAACACTTTAACTGAAGCACCTAACCCTAAGGCCGATTTAGAAGCAAATTCTCCAACAGTTCCAGCACCTAAAACAACTACCTCAGTTGGTGATACACCAGATATTCCGCCAAACAATTGCCCTTGCCCTTTATGTAAATTGCTTAAATATTCGGCAGCTATTAATATGGCTGCATTACCAGCAATTTCACTCATTGCACTTACAATTGGTAAAATTCCTTCAGGATCTTTAATGTAATCAAAAGCAATAGCGGTAATTTTTTTTACCATTAACTTTTTAATAAAATTCTTTGGTTGTATAGGTAATTGAAGTGCAGAAATCAATAATTGTCCTTGCTGCATTAAATCTATTTCTTGTAAAGTTGGAGGCTCTACCTTTAAAATCATGTTAGATCGGTAAACCTCTTCTGTTGTAAAAACTACTTTTGCTCCAGCTTCTGTATAATCTTTATCGCTAAAGCTTGAACCCTCTCCTGCTCCAGTTTCAACAACAACCTCGTGTCCATTGGCTACTAATACAGCTACCGAATCAGGCACTACAGGCACTCTTCTTTCTTGTATAGATGTTTCTTTAGGTATTCCTATTTGAAGCCTGCTTCGTTTAGGAGCAACTTCTAACATTTCTTCTTGGGGCATAAATCCTTGTGCTAAGGATTTTAATAAATCATCTGATGTTGACATAAAATATGTGGTTTACTACAAAGTTAAAAAAACCTATCTATTGTACAACTGTAATTAATCTATTCTCATCATCATCTTGCTCAATCCTTATTTTAACTGCGTTTGGCGGTAATAAATTAGGAATTTTTTCTGGCCATTCAATAAAACAAAAATTATCGCTAAAAAAATAATCTTCATAGCCCATATCAAAAACCTCTTCTTCTTTTTCTATTCTATAAAAATCAAAGTGATATACAGTTTTGCCATTTTGTGCTAAATATTCATTTACAATAGAAAAAGTTGGACTATTGGTAGGCTCATTAATCCCCAATTCTTTACACAAAACCTTAATTAAGGTTGTTTTACCAACCCCCATTTCTCCATAAAAAAGAATAACTCTATTCTCTGAAAAGTCTGAAATTAAGTTGTTAGCTATTTCTTTTAAATCTTCTTCTCTTTTAGCTATGTACTCCATTAATTAGTATTTAGTTTTAACCGCAAAGGTTTTCGCAAAGAAAAACCTTGCTCTTACCTCTACAATTGCAATCATTCTATCATTAAATTTACCTCGGGCTTAATTTTACCACGGGTATCAACATTTCTTCTAAAGAGATTCCGCCATGCTGAAAGGTATCTTTATAATATTTTACATAATGGTTGTAATTGTTAGGGTAAGCAAAAAACTTATCATCTTTAGCAAAAACAAAAGATTGACTAACGTTTACTTTTGGCAAATGAATATCCTCAGGATTTTTAACCGCCAACACATCTTTTGCATTGTAATCTAATGTTTTACCCTGTTTATATCTTAAATTAGAATTAACATCTTTATCTCCAATTATTTTAGAAGGTTCTTTAACCCTGATAGAACCATGATCTGTTGCAATTACAACCTTGCCTTTTCTTGCTGCAATTTCTTTAAATATACTTAATAAAGTAGAGTGCTCAAACCACGATTTTACAACCGAACGATAAGCAGCTTCATCGCTTGCTAACTCTTTAATTATTTGAAGATCGGTTCTGGCATGAGACAACATATCTACAAAATTATAAACAATTACATTTAACGAATTGTTAAACATACCTGGTACTTCTCGTAAAACCTTATTTCCGTAACTTTCGTTTAATACTTTATTGTAAGAAAATTTTATATCTAAGCCATTGCGTTTTAATTGCTCTGCAATGTAAAATTTCTCACTTAAATTCCTTCCTCCTTCATCCTCATCATTTACCCATTTATCAGGGTATCTACGCTCAATATCTGAAGGCATCATACCAGCAAAAATTGCGTTTCTAGAGTATTGAGTTGTGGTAGGTAAAATACTATAAAAAGCGTCTTCTTTTTCTATCCAATAATCTTGCACCAATATTGCTCTAAGAGTTTTCCATTGGTCGTATCTTAAATTATCAATCACCATAAAAAACACTGGCGTATCATCATTTTTTATTTCTGGAATTACATGTTTAGCAAACAAATTATGCGACATGGTTGGTGCATCCTCAGGATGATTTAACCAATCTACATAATTACGCTCTACAAACTTCCCAAATTGAGCATTGGCTTCTGTTTTTTGCATCTGAAAAACTTCATCCATCCCACTTTCTTTAGATCTATCCAACTCTAACTCCCAATAAACCAGTTTTTTATACAATTCCACCCACTCATCTTCATCTAAATGATCATTGAGCATCATACCAATTTCTCTAAATTCTTTTTGATAATTAGAGGTTGCTTTTTCGCTTACCAGTCTAGATGTATCTAGATTTTTTTTAACCGAAAGTAAAATTTGTTTAGGATTAACTGGTTTAATTAAATAATCAGAAATTTTTGCACCAATTGCCTCTTCCATAATATATTCTTCCTCGCTTTTAGTAATCATAATTACAGGTAAGCTAGGAAATTTTTCTTTCATTACTTCTAAGGTTTCTAACCCCGTTAAACCCGGCATGTTTTCATCTAAAAAAACAATATCAACACGTTCATCATCCAGCACATCTAAAGCTTCATCTCCACTTTGAGTAGATAATACCTTGTACCCTTTTTCCTCTAAAAATAAAATATGAGGCTTTAATAAATCAATCTCATCATCTGCCCAAAGTATTGTAATTGCTTCCATTATTTAAGTTATATTTTTTGTAATAAGGTTTTTATCATTTATAATAATTTAAACCCAACTTATAAATCATTGTTAAGTTTCAAAAATAGTACTTTACCTACTATTGTATAATTATAAAGATTATCATTTTAAATTTTCTGTACTTTTTCTTTAATAAACTCATTGATGACAGTATAGATTTAATACTTTTGAATTTACAAGAAATATTTAATGAATGTCTAAACTCAATAAAAATAAAATATTTAACGACCCCATTTATGGTTTTATTACAATTAACCATGATATTATTTTAGATTTAATAGAACATCCTTATTTTCAACGTTTAAGAAGAATAAAACAATTAGGTCTTACCCACTTAGTTTATCCAGGAGCTTTACACACTAGGTTTCATCATGCTTTAGGAACAATGCACTTAATGCAAAAAGCAATTGAGGTAATCCGATCTAAAGGGCATACTATTACTGAAGAAGAAGCAGAAGGTGTTTCTATTGCAATTTTATTGCACGATATTGGTCATGGCCCATTTTCTCATGCTCTTGAACACAGTATAGTAAACGGAATTTCTCATGAAGAAATTTCTACACTTTTTATGGATGAACTCAATAAAAAATTTAAAGGAAAATTAGATTTAGCATTAAAAATATTTAGAAACAAGTATAAAAAGAAATTTTTATATCAACTGGTATCCAGTCAGTTAGACATGGACAGGATTGACTATTTGAAACGAGATAGTTTTTACTCTGGTGTTTCGGAAGGGGCAGTAAATACCGACAGGCTAATTACCATGCTAAATGTTAATAAAGATGAATTAGCTATTGAAGAAAAAGGAATTTATTCTGTTGAGCAATTTATTATTGCACGAAGACTAATGTATTGGCAAGTTTATTTGCATAAAACAGTTTTAGCTGCAGAAAATTTACTGGTAAACATATTAAAAAGAGCAAAAGAGTTAGCGTTAAATGATACCGATTTATTTTGCACGCCAGCTTTAAAAGAATTTTTATACAATCAACACAACTTACAATCGTTTACAAACAACCCTAAGCTCTTAAAAGTTTTTGCCGATTTAGATGATATTGACATTATGGCATCTATTAAAGTATGGGAAAACCATCCAGACAAAACCTTATCTAAACTTTGTAAAATGTTAGTAGATAGAACCTTGTTTAAAATAAAAATTCAACCCAAAAAGTTTGATAAGGCTGAACTGAGTAAAATCACTGAAAAAGTAAAAACCAAACTTAAATTAAGCGATGCCGAAATGCCTTATTTTGTTTTTCAAAACAGCATTATTAACAATGCTTACAATCCTAAGATGGATAACATTAATATTTTATTTAAAAACGGAACAATATTAGATATAAAAAAAGCTGCTGACACTTTTAGTATCAGTGCATTAGCAACGCCAGTAAAAAAATGGTTTCTTTGTTTTCCGAAGTATTAATTTAATTGAAAAATTAGCATTAAAATCCTTTTGAAAAATTAGCAATTTTCTTTTCAAAAAGCTACTTTTGAAATTAATGGAATTTACAGCAGAACAAATAGCAGGTTTACTTAACGGAAATGTTGAAGGTAATCCTGAAGCGTTAGTCAATACGCTTTCAAAAATTGAAGAAGGACAAGAAAAATCACTTTCATTTTTAGCTAATTTAGCTTACGAAGAGCATCTATACACTACAGATGCTTCTATTGTAATTGTTAATACAGATTTAGTTTTAGCAAAAGCTGTTAAAGATACTTGCACTTTAATTAGAGTTGATGATGCTTATCAATCTTTTACCAAACTGTTAGAAGTTTACAATCAATATAAAAACAACAAATTAGGGATAGACAAACAAACGTCCATTTCCGAAAGTGCTACTTTAGGAGAAGATTTATATATTGGTGCTTTTGCTGCTATTGGCGATAATGCAACTATTGGCAACAATGTTAAAATGTATCCTCAATGTTTTATTGGTGACAATGTTAAAATTGGAGAAAACACCATTATTTATGCTGGTGTAAAAATTTATCATGATTGTGTAATTGGTGCCAACTGTATTTTGCATGCTGGAGCAGTTATAGGTTCTGATGGGTTTGGATTTGCACCAAAAAAAGAAGGTGGCTTTGATAAAATTCCTCAAATAGGAAATGTTATTATTGAGGATGATGTAGAAATTGGTCCAAACAACTGTATAGATAGAGCTACAATGGGTTCTACAATAATTAAACAAGGAGTAAAAACTGATAATTTAGTCCATATTGCACACAATGTTGTGGTTGGAGAAAACACGGTACTTGCTGGTCAAACAGGAATTTCAGGATCATCTAAAGTGGGAAAAAATTGTATGACTGGTGGGCAAGTTGGTATTACTGGACATATTACTGTTGGAGATAATGTTAAAATTGCTGGTCAATCAGGAGTTTCAAAAAGCATTAAAAACGATCAGATTTTACAAGGTTCACCAGCATTTAGTTATAATGATTATATGCGCTCTTACGCAGTATTTAAAAATTTACCAAGCGTATTTAGTAGAATAAAAGAGTTAGAAAATTTAATGAAATAATTTTCTTAGTAATACCCTATAAAACAAAACAACAATACAAAAAACAACAAAAATATGTCAAAACAAAAAACCATCAAATCAGCATTTTCTGTAATAGGTATTGGGTTACATACTGGTCAAAAAGCTACGCTGACTGTAAATCCGGCAGCAGAAAATCACGGTTTTAAATTTCAAAGAGTTGATGTAGAAGGAGAACCTATTATTAATGCCGATGCTGATTTAGTGATAGACACATCAAGAAGTACAACTCTTGGGAAAAATGGAGTTGAAATTCATACTACAGAGCATATTTTAGCTGCTTTATCCGGTATGGAAATTGACAATGCTTTAATACAATTAGATGGTCCTGAAGTACCTATTATGGATGGTAGTGCTTTTCCTTTTGTAGAAGCAATTAACCAAGTTGGAATTTTAGAACAAGATGCTGATAAAGATTATTTTGTTGTAACAGAAAATTTAACTTACGAAGATACAGAAAGACATACCGAAATGTTATTAGTTCCTCAAGATGAGTTTAGACTAACCGTAATGGTAGATTATAACTCTCCATTTTTAGGAACACAACATGCTCACATGTATCATACTGGTCAGTTTGAATCAGAAATATCTAAATGTAGAACCTTTGTCTTTTTAAGAGAATTAGAAATATTAGCTAAAAATGGCTTAATTAAAGGTGGTGATTTAGATAACGCTATTGTTTTAGTTGACACACCATTACCTCAAGAAAAATTAGATGAAATTGCTGATTTATTAGGGAAACCACACATAAAAGTGGAAGAAACTGGAGTTTTAAATAACTTAAAATTACATTTCCAAAACGAACCAGCAAGACATAAATTATTAGATATTATTGGTGATTTAGCTCTAGTTGGAAAACCTATTAAAGGGCACGTTTTAGCTGCTCGCCCTGGGCATAAAGGAAATGTAGATTTTGCTAAAATCATCAAAAAAGAAATTAAAAAGAATTTAAAGCAAGGGCCAAAAATTGATTTAACAAAGGACCCTATTTATGATATTAATGATATAGAAAAGTTATTACCTCACAGGTACCCTTTTTTATTGATTGATAAAATAATGGAAGTTTCTGATAGCCATATTGTTGGTGTAAAAAACATTACACAAAATGAACCACAATTTATGGGGCATTTCCCTGGAAATCCTGTAATGCCTGGCGTACTTCAAGTTGAGGCGATGGCTCAATGTGGTGGTATAATGGTGTTAAGAAATTTACCTGACCCTGAAAATTACAGTACATATTTTATAAAAATAGACAATGTAAAATTTAAAAGAAAAGTAATTCCTGGAGATACAATTGTATTCCACTTAGAACTTTTAACACCTATTAGAAGAGGTATTTGCCACATGGGTGGAAAAGGCTATGTAAACGGTACTCTTTGTATTGAGGCCGAGCTAATGGCTCAGGTTGTAAAAGAAAAAAATATCGAAAAAGTTACAGAAGCCGTATAATAAATTTATCTTAGCGAAAATAGAATAGAATTATGGAAAAATTCCCAATGACAAATATTCATCCTGATGCCAAAATTGGTAAGGATGTAGTTATAGATTCTTTTACCACCATACATAAAGATGTAGTAATTGGAGATGGGACCTGGATTGGCCCAAACGTTACTATTTTTAATGGTGCACGAATAGGAAAAAATTGTAAAATTTTCCCTGGCAGTGTTATCTCTGCCATTCCTCAAGATTTAAAATTTAATGAAGAAATTACAACAGCAGAAATTGGAGATAATTCTATTATTAGAGAATATGTTACAATAAATAGAGGAACAACTGACAGAAATAAAACAGTTGTTGGAGAAAACTGTTTACTAATGGCCTATGTACATGTTGCTCATGATTGTATTATTGGTGACAATTGCATTTTAGCAAACTGTGTAAACTTAGCTGGGCATGTTACATTAGGAGATTTTGTAATTATTGAAGGAGTAGTTGGAGTTCAACAATTTGTAGAAATTGGTAAACATTCATTTATTGCCGCAGGATCTAATGTTAGAAAAAATGTTCCTCCTTATATTAAAGCTGCAAGAGCTCCGTTAACTTTTGCTGGTGTAAACTCTGTAGGGTTAAGAAGACGAGGATTTAGCTCTGAAGCGGTTATCCAAATTGAAGATATTTACAGAAATATATACACCAGAGGACTTAATGTATCTAATGCCATTAAAGTGATTGAACAAGAAGAACCAAGTTCTATAGAAAAAGATACAATATTAGGGTTTATAGAAAAATCTAAAAAAGGAATTATTAGAGGTCCATTAAATTAAAAAAACACTCACTCATTCAATAAATAAATGAGTGAAAAAATAATATAAAAAAAATGGTTGGTACATCAGAAATAAAAAAAGGTTTGTGCATAAGATACAATAATGGAATCTATACTATTATTGATTTTCAGCATGTAAAGCCAGGTAAAGGTCCTGCCTTTATCAGAACTACATTAAAAAATGTTGAAACCGGAAAAGTTATTGATAACACTTTTACCTCTGGTCATAAATTAGACAACGTAAGAGTTGAAAGAAGAACGTATCAATTTTTATACAAAGAAGATACAACGTATCATTTTATGAATAACGAAACTTATGAGCAAACATTTATTGATGAAAAAATAATTAATGCTCCTCAGTTTTTAAAAGAAGGTAATAATGCAGAAATTGTTTTTGATGCAGATAATGAATCAGCTCTTATATGTGAATTACCTGCTTCTATTGTTTTAGAAATTTCTTACACAGAACCTGGAGAAAAAGGAAATACTGCTACAAATGCATTTAAACCAGCAACTGTAGAAACTGGTGCTGAAGTTAGAGTACCTTTATTTATTAACGAAGGTGATCATATTAAAATTAGTACTGCCTCTGGAGATTACTCTGAAAGGGTTAAAGTTTAGTTAGTTAAACATAAAAAAAAATAGAAACCGCTTTATATGTATAAAGCGGTTTTTTTATATGAAAAAATCATATTATATTAGATGAAGTTTTTTTAATATGAGTAAGCAATCAAAAAATACATTAAAACGATTAAAATTAGGCAAGTTTAAATTAGATACACTTTTAGAAATAACTGAAGGAATCAACAACAATTTATCTAAAGAAGATTTAATTGACATTTATAAATCTGTTTTATTAGATAATTTACTAATTGGTAAACTTTTACTTTACAGTTTTGATAAATTTAATTGGAATAAAGAATTATGCATTGGTACAGAATGTAATGATATTAATGTATTAAAAGATTTACACCATATTAAAGAAATAAAAGTTTTATCAGATAACAAAAATCCACAACTTAAACCTTTTGATGTTATTGTTCCTGTTTTTCATAAAAAAGAACCACTAGCCTATTTACTTTTAGGAGATTTTGATGGCGAAAAAATTGAAGTGAGCCCAATTATTAAGCACTTAACTTTTATACAAACACTCACTAATATTATTATTGTTGCTGTAGAAAATAAACGCTTATATAAAGAAAATTTAGAAAAAATAGCGATTAAAAAGGAAATGGAATTAGCATCTGATATGCAAACTATGCTTTTTCCTAAAAATTTACCCAATACAGATAAAATAGAAGTTGCAGCTAGCTGTAAACCACACCAATTAGTTGGAGGAGATTACTATGACTTTATTGAGTTAAACAGAGATGAATTTGCATTTTGTATAGCTGATGTTTCTGGAAAAGGTGTTCCAGCAGCCTTACTAATGTCTAATTTTCAAGCAAGCTTAAGAGCTCTAATCAAAAGAACTTCTTCTTTATCAGAATTAGTAATAGAACTAAATAAGAACATTTTAACAAATGCTAATCGAGAAAAATTTATTACAGCTTTTATTGGTAAATACAATTCAAAAACTAGAAATTTACAATACATTAATGCAGGGCACAATCCTCCGCTATTATTAATTGGGCATCGTTTTAAACATTTAACAGATGGCTGCACTATTTTAGGTGTGTTTGAAAACTTACCATCAGTTACAGAAAAAAACATTTCAATTCCTTTAAACTCTTTACTAATCTGTTATACTGATGGCGTTGTAGAACAAACTAACGAATTACATCAAGAGTTTGGATCAACAAAATTAGAAGAAGTTATTTTAACTAATAAAGACAGCTCAACCAAATCTATTGTAAATCATATATTAAAATCAGTAACTGATTATAAAAAAGAAATAAACTATAATGATGATATTGCTTTACTCAGCCTTAGATTGAAGTGAGTTTTTACGATGGTAAACATCTATTGCAACCAACATTGCAATAAAACCCCAAAAAGGTACAGAAGCTTTGTCTGTATCTAAATAATTATTTAACAAACCATGTGTTACATAGGTAAACAAACTTAGTAATGTAAATAGTACAACTGTTTTTAATTCGCCAGTTGGTAATTTATGATACAATAAAGAGCCTTTAGTAAATACTACAATAACAAGCACTAAAAAGCTAAGCATTCCAAACAAGCCAGATTCTGCAAGCGGCCCAATATACTCACTATGGGCATTACCCATATTGCCACTATTGGTACTAATTATAGTTTGTTCATCTGACATTTGAAATGGAGCATATTGAAACATATATGTACCTGGTCCCCATCCAAAAAATGGTCTTTCCTGAAACATTCTCCAAGCCGAACTCCACCTATTTAACCGCTCTAAATTAGAAGCATCTGATGATACATTAGAAATAGACTCTACATGCTCAGACAGCTTATCAGATGATTCTTGATTATTTTTTTCTAAATTTATTACTAAAGTATTCCAACTTAAACCTAATAGCAGCAAACCACCAACACCAAAAGCAAATAAAGTTCTAAACTTAATTTTGTATTTATATATAAAAAATAATACTAACGCTCCTGCCAAACTTACCCAAGCTGCTCTGGTATAAGAAAAAATAATACCGATAATAAATATTGTGATCAAAAACATGGTAATAATTCTAATTGTTGGGGTATTCCTTTTATGTAAAAAAATAAAAAGCATAGGAAAATACATTGCTAAAACAGCTCCGTAAGAAGTATGATCTTTATAAAAAGGACTCATAACCCAGTGAGCAGGTTTTTGATCAAAATTGTAGGTTGACAAATGAATAACTGCATAAATTATAACCCCAGTAAGAGAAATTACATAAGCCCAAACAAATTTTTTGTAATTACCTTTTAACATAAATAGTTGAGTAGCTACAAAATAGAAACATACAACAAACCAAACTCTTGCCAATAAAAACTTAAACGAAACCACAGGCATTTCTGAGGTTATTGAAGTGATCGTAATCCACACTAGATTAACAAAAATTGCTAGTGTAATAGGATGCTTTATTATTTTAGAGTCAAAATTCTTTTCGAGTAGTAATTTAAAAAAGAAAAGTAGCATCACACCAAACATTAGAGGTTCTGTTGGAATGTACATCCCTATCCCTCCAATATCTAACTCTTCTAAATTGATTGAAAGGGGAGTAGAAAAAACAATAAACCACATGAGCTTATCCAACCTAAAAAAGGCCATAAATACTAATGCTAAGGCACACGGAACAAGAGCTAAGTAATAAAATTCATTAATAACTAAAAAGCTATTTAAAATAATAAATACAAAACTAAAAATGTAAACCCAATATGTTTTTAGTGCATTTAACACTTTATGCTTCACTATTTAATTGCGATTTAAAAAGCAATAAAACAAAAGTAAATGCTAGTGCCCCAAATGTAGATAGTAAAACAATAATCCATCTTACAGGATATACTTTTTTAACTGGAATTTGAGGGGAATTTACTATATTGGTATAAGTCATTTTTCGTTCAATACTTCTTTTAGATTTTAAATATTCATTTTCCCAATAATTGTAAGAACTTATTAAATGATAAAACCTTTTTTCTGACATAATAAATTCACCACCTTTTTCTTCAATATTCTTTTTCAATTTCAAAATTTCTTGTGTATTAACCGAAGATGAATTTGCCCCTTCAAAAGTCTTTAAAAAACCTTTAGAAACATGATCTGATTGTGAACCATAATTAATAATGTGGTATTCTACTCTTAGCTTTTTAAGATTTTCAGATACAGAATATAATTGCTCTTTTACCCTATTAAATTCTTTATCAATTGCTGTAAATTCTTCTTCAGCTCTTTGCTTATGTACTTTTCTAATTTCTTTACTAAAATTATCTATGATAGATTGAGCAATTATATATGCTTTTTCCGGGTCAGTATCTAACACAGTTATTTCAGCAGATTCATACTTAGTTTCTGTTACAGAAATATTTTCGTTGTATTCTTCTAGAATATAAAAAGAAGATAATTTATCCTCTTCATCAATTTCATAATGGCTATACAAATCATTATCTTTAATAACAGCATCTTTAACTTTTTTAGAATCAAACCATTGTAACATTTGCTCAATTGGGCTTTCTTCAGAATACTCGCCTAAATTTGATGGATAGACTATTGCTGTTGACTTAAATTTTGGTGCAATAAACATAGAAGAAGAAAATATTACCGATAAAATAGCTGCAGCAATACCTACAATACCTAGTAACTTTATGTTTTTTGTTATTACATTGAATAAGTTACTATTCATATTTTTTAAATCAATCATTTAATTTTATTTTTTACGTTTTTAAAACTTTCTACAAACAATAATACCATTAAGGTAATTAAAAATGTTGCAAAAGCAGAAACTAAAACTATTAGCCACTTTAATGGATAACTACTTTTATCAGCCTTTACTGCATTATTTACGATAAATTTATGTTGTAGGTTACTTTCTGCATCTACCTTTGCTTCTTCATATTTTGAGTGTATAAAAGTTAATTGTTTTTTTTCATATTCTAATTGATCTCTAATAGATACATAAGCACCACCATGCTCACCTAAAATACTTAATTTTTCTTCTAACGCTTTTATTGCACTATTTTTACCTTGTAATATTGCTATTGATAACTGCTCTGTAATCCTTTCTGCTTGAGATTCATAATCTATTATACCTAATTTACGTAAGCTTGTTAAAGAGTCTTCTAAACCTTGCACATATTTTTTTTGATCGTTATACTTACTTTCTACAATTAAAAAAGCTTGCTGTGCTATTTCATTTCGCATTCTATTTTTAACAGTATCTAATAAAGACGCTATATCATTAGCTATTAATGCAGCTGTATCAGCACTATAATCAAGCACTTCAATTTCTACAGCCATTAAACGGTTTATTTTAACATTAATATTAGATTCATATTTTTTATGAAGGGCTGTAATTTTATATTCGTAATCATTATCAATATCATAATGATTTAATAAATCATATTTCTCTATAATTCTATTTCTAATTTCATCCGATTTTAATATTTGAAGCATTTGCTCAGATTCTTCTTTTTCTCCAAATTTTAAAATATCATTTTTTCCATTAAAATTTTCGGCAATTAAAGCTTTAGATATAGATGTATTAACTGTTGGGTAAAGAATTACAGAAGACTCAAATTTTTCTTTAAGAAAAAAAGTAACAATAGTAGAAACTATTAAGGCAATTAAAGTTAATGAAATTAAGGGTTTCCTCCATTTATAGAAAAAAATCATCAAATTTTCTGAATCAAAATCTGAGTTATTTTCTAGATTGTTTTTCATGTAATTTATAAAGTATTAATACGTGTTTTAAAACAGTTTTTTTAAGGGTCGTAAAAATAGCTATTTTTATTTAATTTCTGCCCCTACCTATTCATCAGAATTTCTAACATTTTTCTTAAATCAATGATTTTAAGAATAAAACCTAAAAGTATAGAGAATATTATAAAAATTAGTACCTGATAAAAACTGTTTAATAAAAGGTTGTTTAAAACAAAAACAAAAGCAATTAATAAAAAAGTGTAAGCAGTTATACTAACTAAAAATTTATGATTTACTTTAAATGAAAATATGATTTTTACCAAAAATATTTGAGCAATTACAACAGCCAATTGTGTAATTAAACTAGCTATAGCTGATCCTTCTGCTTTGTATAATGGTATAAGAACATAGTTTAAAACAACATTTAACAACATGCCTGCTATTGCCAATTTATTTAAAACTCTTAAACTTCCATTAGCAGTTAGTAGCGTTCCAAAAATATAAGTAGAAGCAATTGCAACAAAACAAAACATCAATAAACTTAATATCGAAGAAGCATCGGTATTTCCTTTGTAAAGTAAGCCAGTAATTTCTTCAGAAAAAGAAAAGCAAATAATAGCCACCGTAATTGCGGGTAAAAAAATTAAACTAAACGAAAGTTTAACAAGCTCTTCTAGCCGCTCTTTAGCTTTTATCATTTTGGCAAACATGGGCAACAGTAATGCTGCAAACAAAACTCCTATTTGGTTTGATGCATCCATTAATCGGTAAGCCTGAGCATAAATTGCATTCTGAACTTCTCCATCCTCTAACATTACATCTAGCATTACAGCATCTAACCGATAATAAAAAGTCATGGTTAAAACCAGTAATGCATAAGGGTAGGTTTGTTTTAAAATTAATACAGAAAAAGGAACATTTAACTTAAACTTAAAACTCTTTGATTTGGTTAATACAACAAAAAATACAATTAATAATGTAATTGAATATGCTAAGGTTTGAGCATAAACAAAATCCATTAATTTAAATTGCTGCTCAAAAACATTTCCCCAAAGAAGTACTGCACAAAATACAATCATTAACGTTTTATCTAAAACAGATAACAAACTATCTAATGCAAAAAGTTGCAGCCCTGCAATGTTTGATCTTAAGTATTGAATAAAAGAAATTAAAAACTGGTTGATTGATAAGAACAACAACATATAAAACCTTTCCGAATCAAAACCTGACAAATAACCTGCTACAAATGTTATTAAAAAGTAAGCTACTGCTAAAGCAAATTTAAATGTTACAATTCCTGATAAATACTTTGTAAGCAATTGTTTATGCTGTGCTATATTTTTATTATTAAAATTGGTAATACCAACATCTAACACAATATTAAAGAGCATAGAAAAATTAAACAAGGTAAAATAAACACCGTACTCTTCTGATGTTACAGCATTTTGAACCGACCTATCAATACCAAACAACCAAAATGGCTTAATTAAAAAATTAAGAAATAAGAGTAATGCTAAATTGGTTATAAATTTTTTTTGCACTCAAAATTGATTTGGAACAAAAATAACTTATCTAATTCAATATTATTACATTCGCATAAAATTTAGATTTTTTTTGAAAGTTGCAGTAGATACCAGATTATTATTAAAAAACCGCATGGACGGTTTAGGACTTTTTACAGAAGGGTCTTTTAAACACATTGTTACTCAACATCCTAAAATCAATTTTATTTTTATTTTTGATAGAGCACCTCACACCGATTTTATTTTTGGAAAAAATGTAACTACTAAAGTTATTGGGCCACAAGCTCGTCATCCTTTTTTATACATGATATGGTATGGCTTTTCATTAAAACGATTATTAAAAAAAATTAAACCAGATATTTTTGTTGGTACAAATGGAATGATTCCTTTAAACACCAAAACAAAAACGCTTAGCGTTATTCACGATTTAAATTTTGAACACCATCCAGAACATTTACCCCAAATAATACGAAAATATTATTGCAAGTACTTCCCTAAATTTGCCAATAATGCAACTAGAATTGCTTCTGTTTCTGAGTTTTCTAAAAAGGATATTGTAAAAACTTATAACATTAATGCAACCAAAATTGATGTTGTTTACAATGGACCTAACGAACAGTTCCAACCCATTTCTGATAAAGAAAAAATAGAAATTCAAAATAAATATACAACAGGAAAATCGTTTTTTTTATTTGTTGGAACATTACATCCTAGAAAAAATTTAGTAAACCTTTTTAAAGCTTTTAACAAGTTTAAAACCGAAACAAAATCTGATTTTAAATTGTTAATTGTTGGACGTAAAATGTGGTGGACAGATGAAATTGAAACTACTTTTCAAAATTTGGAGTTTAAAAACGATATTATTTTTGCTGGACGATTACCTGAAGAAGAATTGTACAAAATTACTGCTGCTGCACACGCATTAACTTACGTTCCTATTTTTGAAGGATTTGGAATTCCTTTGGTAGAAGCCATGAGTTGTGGAACCCCAGTAATTACTTCTAACATTACCTCTATGCCCGAAGTTGTTGAAGATGCTGGTTTTTTAGTTGACCCATTTTCTATTGAAGACATTACAAAAGCAATGGTTGCAATTTATACAGATGAAAAATTGAGAGCTGAATTAATTCAAAAAAGTTTAATCCAAGCAAAAAAATTCAGTTGGCAAAAAACTGGAGACTTGCTTTGGGATTCTATTTTAAAAACGATTGATAATGATTAGAGTCACCCTCTAGGTAATGCTTATTACGCAATAACCCCTTAAGGGGGAAACCCCTCCCTTGAGGGAGGATGGGTGGGTGATTAACGCTTGAAAATAAATGTTAAAATCTTACTATAAAAAAGGATTAATAGAAGCTGGTTGCGATGAAGCAGGAAGAGGTTGTTTGGCTGGTCCTGTTTATGCTGCTTCAGTAATTTTACCTCCTGATTACAAAAACAAAATACTAAACGATTCTAAACAAATTTCTGAAAAGAAAAGAGAAGTATTAAGAACTGAAATAGAAAAAGAAGCCATTGCTTTTGGTGTTGGTATTGTTAACCATACAGAAATTGACAAAATCAATATTTTAAACGCTTCTTTTTTAGCCATGCACCGAGCTGTTGATGCACTTAAAACTACTCCAGAATTGTTACTAATTGACGGAAATCGATTTAATCCCTACCCTAACATTGCTCACGAGTGTATTATAAAAGGAGATGCTAAGTTTTTATCCATTGCCGCAGCTTCTATCTTAGCAAAAACTTACCGTGATGACTTTATGTTTGCAGCCCACGAAAAACATCCTGAATATGCTTGGAATAAAAACAAAGGTTATCCAACAAAAGCACACAGAGCAGCCATAAAAGAATATGGATCAACAGATATACATAGAATGTCGTTTAGGTTGTTACCTGAGCAATTGGAGTTGGATATTTAATAGTTATATTTGGTAATTAATTAACTGAATCTTAAAATGAAAAATAAAAAACCACTTACTTGGACTATAGTCATTTTCTGGTTAATATGGATTCTTATTTCCTTTATTCAAGAAGGAAAAATAAATATTAGTTCGATAATTATTTCACTTTTAGTAATTGTCTTTTTTATTTGGGGTTATAGCAAAGAACTTGGGTTAAAGAAATAAACACTTTTCTGTATCTTACTCCTTCCCCGTGCAAACGGGGATCCAGTTACAGTAAAACACTCAAAATGTATTCTTCTTTTTTCTGGATCTCGGATATCCGCTTCGCTACTTCCGAGAAGGAGTAAGAGACTGTATTTGTTGTTTTCTTGTTTGCGTTAGGGATAGCAGCGACATCCTTTTTTTAACTTCACTCTTCGGCTCCGCTCAGAGACCAGTTAAAAAAGATATAGTGAATAGCCCGTTTAAACGCCCAAAGAATTAAATCAGCTTTAAGTAATTTTTTCTATTTGACATTTCGGCTCCGCTCAATGAGCAAATAAAAAATTTTCTACTTTCTGACTTAGTTATGTATATTTACAATCCATTTTAAAAGGATTTAAATGAC
>JBMYXB010000041.1:0-18464 GCA_049608005.1 Vicingaceae bacterium | reverse complement strand
AAAGGATAAGAGAATAATAGCAGAAAAAAGTAAAGAAGTAACGTTAAAAGAAGATGAGAGTGCTAATACAAGCTCGAACAAAGAAAATTTAGAAAAAGAAAAGCCAATAAAAATTCCTCAAAAAATAAAAACAACAACAGTAACAAAAAATAAAACGAATAAAGAGAAACCTGAAGTTATAGCTTTAAATAAAAATAAGACTGTAAGCTCTAATTTGCGTAACACAAAACCAAAAACTAATCTTAAAAATAGAGCTGAAAATGAGGAGGCAGAAAAATTACAAACAGCAAACTCTTTGGCTTTGGTTGCAGATACTAAAATAGAAAAAAACAATAATAATGGTGTTAAGCTAGATCAGCTTGAAAAAGCTAATTTTAAAGAAAATGTAAAAGAAAAAGCAGATTCACAAAATATAGTATTAAAGGCAAATAAAATAGATGATAACAAGATTGTTGGTACCGATTCTGCTAAAACTATTGTTGAGAATAATGAGGATTTAAAAGAACTAACAAGTGATTCAATTTTTGAGAAAAGTACAAAAATAGCAGTAATAGATAGTAATGATGTTAAGCTAAATGAACTTGAAAAAAATAGTTTAGATGCTAATATTACAGTAGGTAGTAAGCATAAAAATGATTCTTTGAATCCAGAATTAAGAACAAATGAGATCGATACCAACCAAATTTTAGACACCGATTCTTCTAAAATAATTTCTGACACGGCTGTTGCTAAAGCAACCAATAAAAAAACGAAAGATTTAAGTAAAGCTAAAAAATGGAGTATAGCTGTTTTTGCAGGGCCATCAATAATTAACAAAAATGTATCAGGAAATGAAAACTCACTTTACTATACAACAAGAGAAGATATTGAAAAAAATATAACAGTACTAAATTATGGGGTTGAGTTAGGTTATTTTTTTAATAAAAATATTAATGTAGCAGCAGGAGTAAATGCACTCACTTATGGGGAAGACATAAAGCATACAATAGAAGAAACTAAAATTGAAATAATAAGTGTTATATCATCATACGATACGGTGATTAATTATGATTCGTTATTGGTACCAATTGATACAGTAATTACGCCCAATTTTACTGATGAAACAACAAGTGAAACAACTTCAGAAGATGCATCAAGTAAAAATAGATATACCTACCTTCAAGTACCATTTATGCTTGGATACAAAAAACGATTTAATAAATTTGGGGTAAATGTTAAAGCAGGTATTGTTTATGGAAGATTAATTAAAAGTAGTGGAGGATACATTAGTGAAAACAACACCGCTTTTGAACCAACCGAATTAAAGCAGCACGTTTTTAGTTTCGCAGCATCAACTGTGTTGAGTTATTCTGTAAAGAAATTTAACTTATTGATAGAACCAAAATATCAATCTAATTTGAGTAATGTTTTTCCAAAATCTGAAACCACTCAAAAGTATAGCGCTTTTGGTATTAGCTTTGGTATTGGAATAGATTTTTAATAACAATTTTTGTTTTTAATAGCTGCTAAAAATAGTACTGTTACCAATAAACCATTAAAAAAAAGTCAAAAAAATAACTGGATTAACAATACAATTAATCCAGTTACTTTATAACTTAGTTAGATTTTACTAAAATGGTAAATCATCATCTCCAGCAGGAGCATCGTCAATTGCTGGAGCAGGAGCAGCACCACTTGCTGGAGTTGCTGCACCTAAAGGGTTTATTTTCCAAGCGTCAATGTTGTGGTAGTATTTTCCGTTAAATTCTCTTGAAGAAATATTAAAGGCAACTTCTACCTCTTGTCCTTCACCGTAATTTCTTAACATATCTACTTTTTCATCACCAAACAAACTAAAACAAACCTCAGGGTTGTATTGAGCACCTGTATCAACAATAAAACCTTGTTTTTTCCACTCTTTACCAGCCTTGCTGGTTCCTGTTTCTATACTTAATATTTTAGTAATTCTTCCTTTTATCGCTAAACTCATAATTCTTATTTTTATTGGGCAACAAATCTAATTATTAGAAATAAATATAGCCGATTTTAGCTTACACAACTTATTAACAATACTCGTTTTTTTATATTGCTATCCCAAAAACAAACTTTGCCATAATATAAAATATAGAAGTAACAATAATTACGCCCCATAAATTAAAGAAGATTCCTGCCCGTATCATTTGTTTTATTTTAACATGACCAGATCCAAAAACAATTGCTTGGGTAGGAGAGGCAATAGGCATCATAAAAGCACAACTTGCAGATAGAGTTGCTGGAATCATTAAAATTCTGGGATCTAAACCTAAAACTGCACTTGCTTTTGCTAAAATGGGCAATATAAGGTTAGTTGTTGCCGTGTTAGATGTTATTTCTGTTAAAAAAGTTAACACAAAACAAACGATTAAAACAATTAAAATAGGAGAATCAACAGTTAACAAAGCAAATAAATTACCAACAATGTTGGATAATCCGCTGCTGTTAAAACCTCCGGCAATAGCAAACCCTCCACCAAAGAGTAGTAAAATTCCCCAAGGCAATTCTTTGGCTTTTTGCCATGTTAAAAGTTTCTCTTTTGGTTTATCTTTAGATGGAACTATAAAAAGCAATAAGGCAGTAGCAATAGCAATAGAAGCATCACTTACCATTTCTAAACCAAAAGAACTTCTCCATCCAGAAATTGTAAATGATTTGCTGAGCGTAATGTCAGAACCAGTAACCCACAACATTGCAGCTAGTAAAAATATTAAACCAGATAAAATTTCATCTCTTCTTATTTTTCCTAAGTCAGCTAATAATTTTTTTATGATGTCTTTTCCATCAAACACTTTAAATTTTGGTAATCTAAAAATTACTTTAGTCATTAATAACCATCCTGTAAATAGAAAAATTACAGCTATTGGTAAGCCCATCATCATCCATTGCGAAAAGCCAACTTTAGGTAAATTAGGAAATAACTCGTGGTATAATTCCATAAAAACTAGGTTTGGTGGTGTTCCTATTAAAGTTGCCATACCTCCAATATCTGCCGAATAGGCAATTCCTAACATTAAAGCCACAGCAAATTTCGACAAGAATTTTTCTGAATTTTTTACATTTTTTATTTCTTCAATAATTGATAAACCAATAGGCAACATAACCATTACTGATGCAGTATTGGAAATCCACATACTTAAACCAGCGGTAGCTATCATAAAGCCCAATACTAAATTTGCAGGCTTACTTCCGATAATGTTTACAATGTGTAAGGCAATTCTTTTATGTAGGTTGGAGTTCTGAATTCCTTGAGCCAACATAAACCCTCCTAAAAACAAAAAGATAATTTCTTTACCAAAAAATAGGGCAGTACTTTTTGTATCTAATATTCCGAAAAAAGGAAACAAAAATATGGGCAATAAAGAGGTTGCAGCAATTGGAACAACTTCAAAAATCCAAAAAACAGCCATTAAAATTACAATTGCAGCCATTATTGGTGCTTGTTCAAATTCGTTTCCAGGAACAATATAATATGCTGTAAAAGCCAATAAAATAGCTAGTAAACCATAAAGCCATTTGCTTTTTAAAATTTTTAGATTATTCATTAATCTTCATTTTAATTAACTTTTTGTAATAAATTAATAACGGAAATGTGGAGATAAATATAAACAATCCGCTAATAAAATAAGCCAAAGTAATGTTTTGATCTTTTGCAAAAAAGGTAAACGAAAATAGGATGATAAATGTAAAACGCACCAGCACATTTAAGGTTTGAAAAACGCTGCCTGTTCTGCCGATAATGTTATTAGGGATGTGATTAAACAAATAGGTAATTCTTAAAACCCGTGTACCTGCATTGGTTAAACCCAATACAAAACAAACAAAAACTAAAACAGCAGAACTTTCTGAAAAAGTAAGTAACTCAAAAACGATAAAGCTTAAAACCATCATAACAATAACTGCTTTTACAGTGTTTGTTCTTTTAAAAACCCATCTAATACCAATACCAGAAAGCATTGCACCTAAAGCGTACAATGTTTTTGCACCAGCATAAACTGCCGAGTTGGCTTCTAAATGGTTGTTAATGTAAATGGGCATTAATTGATGGATGTGCACTAAAAACATAGCGAAAATGGCATAAGAACCTAAACCAAAATGGAATAGTAAAGGATGTTTTTTAAGAAATGAAGCACCTTGTTTTAATCTTGTATAAACAGAACCTAAATGAACTTTTTCTTTAGCAACAGGTTTATATTTTATTAAAAGAATTAGTACAAATGCTAAAGCATAAGTGCAGGCATCCATTAAAAATATTTGATGAATAGACCAAGCTTCTAATTGAAAGTTTACAATTCCATCTAAACCAATAGAGGCTAAAAACGCTTCATCAATTCCTGTAATTAAGATGGCAGCAAAAGCACCAGAAATAACACTTGTTGCTTGACCTTGAATTTCTATAAAAGAATTCATTTTACCGTAATTTTCTTTTTCGCTAATTTCTTGTCCAAATGCATAAAGCGTAGGGTAATGCACGTTATAAATAAACAGCGTAACACAAAAAACAGCACCAATTAACAACATCGGGACTTCACCTAATACAAAACCAGATAAAGCAATAGAGCCAATAATTAGTGCTCCTATTAAGGTAATTAATAAGAAAATGTTTTTTCTTGGGTAACGATCAACTAAAGTACCTACATACAATCCCCAAAATAGGGTAAGAAATGTTGCAATTCCGTAAATGGTACCAAAAGTTGAGCTAGCATCTAAAACATCAGAAAAATACCAAGGTATTGCCAACATGCTTATTCCTTGGGCAAAACCAGAAACAGCATTTGCAGTTAGTAATAAATATAAGGCACTTTTGTTTTGCATTGATTATTTTTGAGGTGGTAAAAGTAACAAAACGGATGTCATTCCAGTTGGAATGAATCGAATAGTCAACAATTAACAAGTTTCCTCTGTTTCGGTAGAGTTAGCATATAAAAATGAAACAATATTCCAGAAATATGTCTTTTGATAAGGCACGAGAAAAAGCAATGAGATATTGTTCTTTTCAGGAGCGTTGTCAGTTAGATTTGCTTAACCGTTTTAGGGCATGGAATGTTGAAGAAAAGAATTGGGATAAACTTTTAGATGACTTAATTGATGAGAATTTTTTAAATGAACAGCGTTATGTAGAAGCTTTTGTTAGAGGAAAATTTAAAATGAAGAGGTGGGGAAAGAATAAAATTAAAATGGGCTTAATAGCTAAACGTGTTTTTAACGAAGCTCAATTTGAAACAGTTTTTAATTCAGAGATTGAAGAAGGGGCGTATATCAATGCTATTTCTGAACTTATAGAAAAGAAGAATTTATTAATAAATGAACCTAATTCTTTTATAAGAAGAGATAAAATTTACCGGTACATGCTTACTAAAGGTTATGAGTCTGAACTTGTTGTAAAAGAGTTAGATATAGTTTTTGTTGGTGTGAGTAATTAGCTGCTTGTCAAACTCTTTTTCTGAGAAATCGGAAATCCAGAAAAAAATATTTTTTAGATTTTAAAGTGCTGTATTTTGCAATTTTTCATGAAAAACTATTTAATAGGAAAATTCTCTTTTTTCGACCACATCAAAACTAAAAAGACCTTTGTTTAAGGTAATACTAAGTGTTTTATATCGTTTAATTTCAATCAGGCTTTTGTCAGAAAATTCAACAATACGATCTTCTTTGGCGTAAGCGTTGTTTTCTAAAACGATACCAACAAACCTTCCGCTATCAAAATAAGCTTTTTCTATCTTGTGCGTTGTGGTTGAGCTGTTAAGTGTAATCATGAAATTTAGCAGCAACATTAGTCCTGTTAAAAATGGAGCAACTCCCATAACATTAAATATTATCATTTCATATTTTATAAACTGAAACCATTTTTGATAATATTTTAAAGGAATTAAAAAGCCAACAATAGCAAATCCAACCAAAAATCTTATAACATTATAAAAGCTAATTATAGTAATAGAATAAAGCACAATAGTTAATAAAAGCCCAACAAAAAAACCTAAAACAGCCAGGGTTAAAAAGAGCATACTTTTGTCCTTTTTTACCTCATAATTTTCAGTCTGTTTGTTTTTATGGCGTTTTTGGATGGAACTCAAACCAAAATTATTGATTTAAGAAAGGGTTATTGCTTTTTTCAAACCCAATAGTTGTACTAGGTCCATGGCCGCTAAATACTTCAAAATCTTCGGGTAAAGTCATTAATTTAGTTTTAATACTGGTAATTAAAGTGTCGTAATCGCCACCAGGTAAATCTGTTCTACCAATACTGCTTCTAAATAAAACATCTCCATTAATTACAAATTTATCGTTATGCGAAACAAAAACAATGTGTCCTGGAGCATGTCCTGGAGTAAATAATACGTGCAGTTCAGAGTTTCCAAACTTTACAACATCACCATCATTAAGTAGCGTAGTTGGTTCTGGAGATTTGTCAATATTAAAACCAAAAGTTTGTCCATATTCAGGGGTTGCATGTAAAGTGGGCAAATCTTTTTGATGCATTTCTAAACCTACATTGTATTTAGAAGCAACAAAATTATTTCCTAAAACATGATCTATGTGGCAATGGGTGTTTAGTAATTTAATAGGAGTTAACTCATTTTCGGTAATATAAGTTGCAAGTACTTGTTGTTCTTCATTGCTATAACAGCCAGGATCAATAATTACACACTCTTTAGTGTCATCACTAAGAATGTAGGTGTTTTCTTGAAATCCGTTAAAAGTAAAATAATGTACATTTATCATAGTAAAAAAGCTTTATTTTTGAAAATGTAAAAATATCACAATCCTTATTAAATCCTTATTTTTACGAGTTAAACTTTATTTAAAAAACATCAAAAAAAATATAAGCTATATCCTTGCAAGTTTATTAGTGTTAAGTGTTTGCTTAATTACGAATAAGGTAAATGCACAATTTTATAACGGAACCCATGTTGGGTTTGGTAAAAATAGGGTGCAGTACGATTATTTTGAATGGAAGTTTTATCGTTACGCTAATTACGAAACTTACTTTTATACTGGGGGTAAAGAATTGGCCATTTATACCGCTAAAGTTGCCAGAAAACACATTCAAGATCAAGAAGATTTTTTTGAATACGAATTAAAAGATAAAATCCAGTTTATTATTTACAACAAACAATCTCATTTTAAGCAGAGCAATGTTGGCTTAAGTTTAGAAAACGGAGAAGTTGGTGGGATTACCAATATTATGGGATCTAAGGTTTACATTTATTTTAATGGAGACCATGCTGATTTTAATCGTCAGATTAAAGAAGGAATTGCTCAAATTTTAGTTAATCAGCAAGTTTATGGATCTAATTGGAGGCAAGTTTTAAGAAGTACTAGTTTAATGACTGTACCAGAATGGTATCGAAAAGGACTAACATCTTACATTTCAGATAATTGGAATGCAGAAATAGAAAATAGTGTTAGAGATGGGATAACATCTGGAAAGTACAAAAGATTTAACACGCTATCTGATAAAGATGCTATAATTGCAGGACACTCTTTATGGGCATACATTGTAGATACTTATGGTGAAGCAGTAATTCCTAATATTTTATACATGAGCAGAATTACTCAAAGTATAGAAAAAGGTTTTTTATATGTGCTAGGAATTTCTATGAAAAATTTAACAGCAGATTGGAAAGAATATTATGAAAAAGAATATAAAGGCTTAGTAAAATTTGAAGAAGAAGATTATTTAAAAAAGGAATTATTTAAAATTAAAAAACGAAGAGATTACTCGGAATTTAAGATGAGTTCTGATGGTAATAATTTTGCTTATGTAACCAATAAACTAGGACAATACAAAATTTACATTTATTATAAAGATGTAGATAAACAATATAAAATTTATAAAAAAGAATTTAAGTTAGATCGTATTACAGATCATTCTTACCCCATTTTAGAATGGAATCCTACAAGCGAAATTTTAGCTTTTGTAACTGAAGAAAAGGGTGTATTGTTAATGCATTATTTTGATGTTAACACTGGCGGAGTTCAAGTAAAACCTTTATTTAAGTTAGAAAAAGTAACTGCAATGGATTATGCTGACAGTGGTAAAGAAATTGTTTTTTCGGGCGTTTATAAAGGTCAATCAGATTTGTATTTGTATTATCCTGGACCAAATTCTCATAAAAAAATTACCAACGATATTTATGATGATCTTGAACCCCGATTTATAGAAAACGATACTAAAATTGTTTTTACATCTAATAGAACAGCAGATTCGTTAGCACATCAACCAACAGATAAAGAGCTGTTTTACAATAAAAAAGATGTTTGGACAATTGATTATTTATCAAAAGAAAAAAAATTAAATAGAGTAACAGAAACGCCTAAAATATCAGAAAAACAACCCGTTGGTTTAGATTCTATGTTGTATTATTTAGGAGAAGAAAATCGTTTAAATAAAAGGTATAGTGCAGTAAGAGATAGCTTTATAACTCACATTGATACTTCGATACATTATTACCATTTTTATGATGCAAAACCTGCTGAAAATTTTTACAATAGAAGCATTATAGAGCATCATATCAATGCTTCAGAAAATTATACTGAAATATTAAAAGATGATTTTAAATACCATTTAATGGAAAGAAATTTATCCGAAAAATTAATTCCTATAAAAAAAGATACCCTAAATACCACATTGGTAAATGACAAAGGAGTTAGCGCTAAAGAAAGCACACAAATTCAAAAAGCAATCCAACTAAAATCTACATTTATACAAAAGGATACGAGCCTTTACAATGCCATAGATATTAAAAATTATGTTTTTGAAAATGAAAAACAAAACATACAGAAACAAGTAATTATAGTAGGAGATACAGTAAAAAAAGATAGTGTTTGGGAAAAATTTGAGATACCCAACCAACGCAATTATAACCTTTCTTTTTTTAACGATAATTCAGCTTTAAAGTTGAGTAATTCTTTTGTAAATGGAGAATACCAACAATTTACAGGAGGACCTTACATTAGCCCTGGTATTGGAGCTACAATTAAGTTTGCTACGGTAGATCTGTTTGAGAATTATAAAATATATGGAGGGGTAAGGTTGTCATCATCTACTCGAGAGTATTTTATGACTTATCAGAATTTAGTAAGCAGAACCGATAAAGAATATACGTTTTCTAGAACAACATCTAACCAAAATTTAGTAGGTGCTACTGAGGATAGCTTGGTTGGACTAGCAACCAATACGCTAAGTTATTCTTTAAAATATCCTTTTAGTGAAGTAGCAAGTGTTAGAGCAACGTTTTCGGGAAGAAACGATAATACTGTAGTAAAATCTATTAGCGATTTAAGATTGAATGACGAAAATGTAACAGAATATAGAGCCATTACTAAAATTGCTTTTGTTTTTGATAATACAAGACATAAAATGACCAATATCTATTATGGAACAAAGTTTAAATTGTTTGCAGAATATTATCAAGAGTTTGGGGATGGATCTTTTATTTCTTCAAATAAAAGCCTAACTAAAGATGGTGATTTAAAAGGTAGAGGGAATGGAGAGAATGGAAATATGCAAGTGGTTGGATTAGATTTTAGACACTCGTTAGAAATAAATAGAGAATTAGTTTGGGTAAATAGATTTGCCGCAAGCTCATCATTTGGACATGAAAAATTGATTTATTATTTAGGAAGTACTGATGATTGGATACCTATAGATCAAGATCAATTTATTAACGAAGATGATGTTAATACTAAACAAGTAAATTATCGTTATCATGCACTTGCAGCAAACCTAAGAGGGTTTCCACAAAACATAAGAAGAGGAACTAATTTTGCAGTAATTAATAGTGAAATTCGATTTCCTGTATTTAAGTATTTTATAAAAAGGCCAATACGCTCTAAGTTTGTTAAGAATTTCCAAATTATTGCCTTTACAGATGTAGGTGCTGCTTGGAGTGGATTAGACCCTTGGGGAAAACAAAATACGATAGATGAAGATGAGTATCCAATTGGACCAACAAATAACCCAACTGGAGTAGTAACAGTTTCTAAAAAAATAGACCCAATAGTTGCTGGTTATGGTTTTGGTTTAAGAACAACCTTGTTAGGTTATTTTTTAAGATTTGATTGGGCTTGGGGAGTAGAGGATGGTTATACCAAAGAAAAACCAATTTTTTATTTATCATTAAGTTTAGACATTTAATCATGAGCATTTCAACATTAATAATTTTAGTAGCAATAGGTCTTTTTGCAGGTGTTGCAGGCGGAATGATTGGAATAGGTGGAGGCTTAATTATTGTGCCTTGCTTGGTTTACTTTTTAGGTTTATCGCAATTTGAAGCACAAGGAACAAGTGTAGCAACCTTACTTTTACCAATAGGTGTACTTGCCGCATACAATTATCATAAAGCAGATGTTATTAATTGGAAATACGCCTTAATAATTGCGTTAACTTTTATTGTTGGAGGATATATAGGTTCTAAGTTAACCATCAGTTTTTTAAGTGAATCTACCGTAAAAAAAATATTTGGATTTATAATGTTAATTGGAGCCATAAAAATGATTTTTTTCTCAAAATAATATGGAAGAGCTAAAAAACTTAATTAAAAGTAAAGCAGCTGCTTACAAAGAAGAAATAATTGCCATTAGAAGGCATCTTCATCAAAATCCCGAACTTTCTTTTGAAGAGTATAATACCTCAAAATTTGTTTCTTCAAAATTAGATGAATTTGGTATTGAGCATCAAACCGGTATTGTAAAAACAGGGATTGTAGGATTAATTAAAGGTAAAAACCCAACAAGTAAAACCATCGCTTTAAGAGCAGATTTAGATGCTTTACCCATTTTAGAAGAAAATGATGTTGCTTATAAATCTATTAATGATGGAGTAATGCATGCTTGCGGGCATGATGTACACACCTCATCTTTACTAGGAGCAGCTAAAATTTTAAATGAAATAAAAGAACAATTTGAAGGTACGGTTAAACTCATTTTTCAACCAGGAGAAGAAAGATTGCCTGGGGGAGCTTCATTAATGATTAAAGAGGGCGTTTTAGAAAATCCTGAACCAGATACCATTATAGGTCAACATGTTTATCCGCAATTAGAAGCAGGTAAAGTTGGTTTTAGAGGTGGGATGTACATGGCATCAACAGACGAATTGTTTATGACTGTTATTGGTAAAGGCGGACATGCAGCTTTACCACACTTAAATGTAGATCCAATACTTATTACAGCACATATTTTAACTGCTTTGCAACAAGTGGTTAGCAGATTTAAGCACCCAACAGCACCAACAGTGTTATCTTTTGGTAAAATGATAGCCAATGGAGCGACCAATATTATACCCGATAAAGTTGAGTTAGAGGGAACTTTTAGGGCAATGAATGAAGAGTGGAGAGCTGAAGCTCATATTAAAATGAAAAAAATGGCAGAATCTATTGCAGAAAGCATGGGAGGAAAGTGCATTTTTAGAATAGAAAAAGGGTATCCTTTTTTAGTAAATGATGAAATAATTACAGCTAAAGCAAAACAAAATGCGATAGATTTTTTAGGAAAAGAAAATGTTATTGACCTTGATTTAAGGATGACAGGAGAAGATTTTGCTTACTTCTCGCAAGTAAAACCAGCTTGTTTTTACCGCTTAGGAATTAAAAATGATTTAAAAAATATTAATTCAGGTTTACACACTTCAACCTTTAATATTGATGAGGATGCCATAGAAACTGCTATAGGTTTAATGGCTTGGCTTACTGTGCAAGAACTATCTTAACCCTTTATTATTTAGTTAAAGGTTAAAACCCTGCAATTTTATTGCAGTAACTTTAGTTTCTATAAATGTTTTAGCCACGAATACACGAATCAATTGTGTATTATTTCTGTATTTCACTAGGCATTTCACGAAGCAGACTTTCAGTCTGCGAATTAAAACTATGAATTTTCAATCCATAGTGGTTTATTTAAGAATTTGGATTAAAATGACTGTTTTGATTGTCGTCACCTTTATAAATTACAGAGAATATAAATAAGATAATTGCTGAAGCAATAAAAATAACAAAAATGGAATAAATCGATTTCCAAGCAATGTTTTTTACATCTATTATTTCCCAAATTCCTAAAATAGCAAGTGTTGTAAAAAATAATGTTAACAGTGCTAATAGTATTGATATTCCTTTCCTAAACATAATTTTTAGTTTTAAGATTTAACCAAATTTAGCAATAAACTAAATAGTTGGTTTGTTTTTTCTGTTAAGTATTGTTAAAACGGCTTATTTTAATTTAAATGATTGAGAAACTTTATCAAAACCAATTAAATCATCATTAAACAATTCGTTCAGTTTTTCTTGCTCAATAATTTGATTAGGAGTAAGTGTTTCAATTTTCTGTTCATTAATTAACCAAAAAAAATCGCAAACTTGTAAAGCATACTCAATTTGATGGGTAGATATAATAATTGTTTTGTTATGGTGTTGCACTAAGTTTTGCAGTAATTTAAAAATTTCTGCTTTGTTAATTAAATCTAAATGTACCGTTGGCTCATCTAGTATGATTAATGGTGTGTTTTGGGAAATTGCACGAGCAATGCTTACTTTTTGTTTTTCACCATCACTTAATTCGTTGTAATTTCTATTTATAAAAGCTTCTAGTTTACAAAGCTTTATAGCATTATCAATTTCTTTATCATCAGTATCTTTATTAATGCCTAGCCAATTGGTGTAAGGAAAGCGTCCAAAAGCAACAAAATCTCTAACTGTTATTCCGCCAATGTTAGTTTGGCTTGTAGATACGATACTTAATATTTTTGATCTTTTTTTTTCTGATAAACTAAGTACATCAATACCATCAAAAATAAATTTACCTGTAATGGGAGGGTTTAAACCCGATATGGTTTTTAATAAAGTAGATTTTCCTTTGCCATTTCTTCCAAAAAGGGCAATCATTTGGTTTTTATCACTTAAAATGTTGATGTTTTTTAAGATTACTTTTTTATCGTAACCAACAGATAATGAAGATATGTTTATTGCTTTACTCAATTTAGTTGTGTTATTTTTTTATTCTTTAAAATAATCCAAATAATAAAAGGAATACCAATTAAAGAGGTAATAGAATTGATGGGTAAATTTTGATCTAAGCCAGGCAATTGAGAAATAATATCAGCTATTAAAAGTACATTAATTCCTAATAAAATAGATAAAGGTGTAAGTATTCTATGGTCTGAGGAGTTACTAATTATTCTTGCTAAGTGAGGAATAACAATGCCTATAAATCCAATAGGACCACAATAAGCAGTAATGCTTCCTGTTAAAACAGAAGTGGTAATTATAATAATTATTCTGGATTGTTTGATGTTAACACCTAAGCTTTTAGCATAAGCTTCACCTAATAAATAAGCGTTTAAGTTTTTAGAAGCTACAAAAGATAAAATTAAACCAGCAATAATAATGGGGGCTAATAGTAAGAGTTGGTCGCTAGTTACTGAACTTAAGTTTCCCATTGTCCACATAATAAAAGATTTTAGTTGAGCATCATTGCTAAAATATTGAATAATTCCAATTAGGGCTGTAATAACGCTTCCGATCATAATTCCTAAAATTAAAACAGTCATTATATCTTTTAATCTTTTTATTACAGCAAGTAAAATTGCTAAAACAGCTAAAGATCCTAAAATGGAAGAAAAAACAATGCCTGTGTTGGCAGATAGCCCCATGTTGGTACTAGATATTCCTAAAAAAGACAAGCCCATTATAAAAATGGCAATTCCTAAACCTGCACCAGAGCTAATACCTAAAATATATGGGCCAGCTAATGGGTTTTTAAAAAGTGTTTGCATTTGTAAGCCGCAAACTGAAAGTGCTCCGCCACATAAAATAGCAGCTATTGCTTTTGGTAAACGTGATTGAAATATAATAATTTGCCAGCTTTCTTTTTCAGTTGTTTCGCCTATTAAAATATTACAAATGCTTTTAAACGGAATTTTTACAGAACCTAAAAACAAATCTAACCCAAAAAACAAAAAAATACAGGCAATTAGTAGGAGTATGGTAACACTTATTTTATATGATTTTAGTAAACTCATTATCAATAAACAAATTTAGCTGTTAAGATTAAGTTTTACTAACTATTTCTTGTTAAAAGTTAGTTAAACTAGTTGTTGATATTAAGTAAGAATAAGTATCTTTGGCAACTTAATACAAAAAGTCGAACATGGCAGATTTATTTGAGAAAATAAAAGAAAATAGAGGCCCTTTAGGAAAGTATGCTAAAGAGGCACACGGATATTTTGCATTTCCAAAATTGGAAGGTGAATTAAATAATAGAATGAAATTTAGAGGAAAAGAAGTTCTTCAATGGAGTTTAAATAATTATTTAGGTTTAGGAAATCATCCAGAAATTAGAAAAGTTGACGAAGAAGCTTCAAGAGATTGGGGATTAGCTTACCCAATGGGAGCTAGAATGATGTCTGGAAATACTAAACATCATGAGCAATTAGAAGAAGAGTTAGCTGAATTTGAAAGTAAAGAAGCTGCAATTTTATTAAACTTTGGTTATCAAGGGATGGTATCTGCAATAGATGCCTTGCTAGATAGAAATGATGTTGTGGTGTATGATGCAGAATCTCATGCGTGTATTTTAGATGGTTTAAGGTTACATGTTGGAAAACGTTTTGTTTATCAACATAATGACATGGATAGCCTAGATAAAATGTTAGAAAAGGCTACAAAAATTACAGAAAAAACTAAAGGAGCAATTTTAGTTATTACTGAAGGTGTTTTTGGAATGTCTGGTAATGAAGGTAGTTTAAAAGATATTGTAGATTTAAAAGAAAAATACTCTTTTAGATTATTTGTTGATGATGCACATGGTTTTGGTACAATGGGACCAACAGGTGCAGGAACAGGAGAAAAACAAGGTTGCCAAGATGGGGTAGATGTATATTTTGGAACATTTGCTAAAGCGATGGCTAGTGTTGGTGGATTTATTGCTACTACAGAAGATATTGTAGATTATTTAAGATACAATATGCGTTCTCAAGTATATGCTAAATCTTTACCAATGCCTTTAGTAATTGGTAATTTAAAGCGTTTAGAAATGCTTAAAAATAGCCCTGATATTAGAGAAAAATTATGGACTGTAGCCAACGGGTTACAAAAAGGACTAAAAGATGCAGGTTTTAACATCGGAACAACATCAACACAAGTTACACCAGTAATTTTAGATGGAGGCATACCAGAAGCAACCAACTTAACAGTTGATTTAAGAGAAAATTATAACTTATTTTGTTCTATTGTTGTTTACCCAGTTGTACCTAAAGGTATTATTATGTTACGTTTAATACCAACAGCTATGCACACTTTAGAAGATGTGGAATATACTGTAAACACTTTTAAATTGGTGCAAGCCAAATTAAAAAATGGAGAATATAATTCGGAAACAGTAGCTACTTTTTAAGTAATACTTACCGTATAATTTAAAGCACTAATCTTTTTAAGGTTAGTGCTTTTTTTTAATATAAATTTCTGCAGAACATTGGCAAGGAGGCATGCCGCAAATTATACAATGGTATTTTTTATTAATACTATCTGTTTGCCAATAATTAGGGATGCTTTTTTTTAATTTAAAACCATTTTTAAGTAAAATTTTAATCATTCCAACATTATTCGGATGTTTCCATGCAGTACTAATTTCTAATTCAGTTGTAATAAAAGTACTTGCTAAATTTACTAACTGAGTGCCATAACCTAAATTTTTATATTTAGGATGAATAACTGTTTGTTTTCGTAAAGCAATTTTAGTGTAAGCTTTTGTAATATCGTAAAACCAACTGCTATTGGTTAAAACTGTTTTTTTTAGCTCTTCAGGAGTTAAAATATCGATTAAACTAAAACCAATAATTTCCTTTTCTTTTTCTAAGATTAAACCAATGTGCTTTGCAGAATTAACGTATTGTTTAAAATAGGAGGTGGATAAAAAATTCTTACCCAAAGTTATATCAGATAATTCTACAATAGATTTTAAATGACTTTTATTAAGAGGTTTCAATTTATTACAATGTTAAAATCGCCAATGCGAACCCAATTAAAAGAATGGTGAATTTTTTTAAGTCAAATTTATGGCCTTCGCTAGATTCAAACAAAATTGTAGTTGAAATGTGTAAAAATATACCCACGGCTAAAGCTAAAATTATTTTACTATTTTCTAAAAAAGGTAAAATGTGGTTGCTTGCCAAATAAAGCCCTAAAGGGGCAGAGGTAGCAAATATTGTTAAAGCAATAAAAAAGGTAGTTTTAGATATGTTTTTAGAAAGAATCATAGTACTTAAAACAATTCCTACAGGTATTTTATGAATTATTATACCAACTAATAAAGAGCCGCTATGATGAACGTGGCTATGATTGCTATCTATAAGAGCCATACCTTCAATAAAAGAATGTAAGCATAAGCTGATAAAAATTGCATAAGGAAATAAGGATATATTTTTGTTATGCGAATGAAAGTGTCCGTGCTCAATTCCATCAGAAAAAAACTCAAGCAGTAATTGTATTACAAAACCAATAATAATAAAGACGCCAATTTTTTTATCGTATTCGTTAAAAATTTCGGGCATTAAGTGTAGCACACAAATTGCTAAGATAAATGCACCGCTAAAAGAGATTAAAAGCTTTAAATTTTTAGAAAATTTAAGTTTAAAAATAATAACTGCTAAACCACTAATAAAAGCTGAAGAAAATAAAGCAATGTTGGTAAAAAGATCTGTCATATTTTTTTTGCAATCAAAATTAACCGGTCTGAATTTTCAAGATCAAAAGGGTTTAAATTATAATCTCCAAAAGTACTTTCAATTTTTAAGTTAGCCTTATCAAAATAAGATTTAAAGGTATTGTGCGAAATTACTTTTACTTTTTCTTGAAAAGAGTAGTTATTGTTATTGGTAATAAAATCAATTTGCTTAGTTATATAGCCATCAATAACGTTTTTAGTAATATTAAAAGTAATATTATCTATGGTTTTTGTTTCTGAAGGTATAAGATTCTTCACTATTTTGTTAACATTCATAAAATCTAAAACAAGTGTTCCATTTGTTTTTAAACTTTCTGAAATTGCGTTAATTGCTTTTTGGTTTTCATTTTCTCCATCAAAATATCCAAAACTTGTAAATAAATTAAAAGCATAATCGTAATAATTAACCTTTAACGGGTTTCTAATATCATTAACAAAAAAGTTTAAATTTTCATTTTCAAATTTTTTGGCAGATTCAATGCTGTTTTTAGATAAATCAAACCCATCAACAGTATAACCTTGTTTATTTAAAAATAATGAATGCCTGCCCTTACCACAAGCAACATCTATTAAATTAGCATTAATTTTTGGAGAAATATGATGAATTAAATTACTGATAAATTTTTCAGCTTCAGTATAATCTCGATCTTTATAAAGTATATGATAGTAAGTAGAATCAAACCATTCCTTATACCATTCTTCATTTTTTTGAGATTTAATCATCATTGTAAAATTAAACGCCAAAGGTATGTATATTTATAAATTGTTAATACACAAACAACGTTTTTATGGTTAATAGTATTAATTATTACTTTAATCTTATTTTTTATGTGATTAAACTTGTATAATTAATACAAATTAATATCTTTGAAACTGTAATTAGAAGTGATTATGAGTAATAACATCCATGACTTTTATAATATGATGGAAAAAGGTAACATAATGTTATCTTTTAAAGGTGAGGTAACGTCCGATCTTTTAACATCTATACTTCAAATTATGGAGTCTAAAATGGAAACTTTAGAAGAGCCTCCAAAAATCAAAAAGAAAGTATATAACATTTTAGTTGAATGTTTGCAAAATCTTTACCACCATTTAGGTGAAGATGAGTACAAAACTAAAATTAATGAGAAAAATGCTTTGTTTATGATTAGAAAAATTGATGGAGAATATTCTATAATGACAGGTAATTTTATTACAATAGAAAATGTTGATATGATGAAATCTCGTTTAGATAAAATTAACGAAATGGATAAAGATCAATTAAAATCATATTATAAAGAAGTACTAAATAATGGAGAAATGTCTGCTAAAGGTGGAGGTGGTTTAGGAATGATTGATATTGCAAGAAAATCAGGAAAGAAACTAGACTACAACTTTGCACCTGTAGATGATAAACACTCTTTTTTTAGTTTAAATATTAAAATAGCACAATAAATATAAAAAATGGCAGATTTAAATTTAGAAGGTTCACCAAAAACACCAACAATTGAATTCAATTCTGGTTCAGGGTACTTATTAATAAGAGGAAGATCAATTCCTGAAAATTCAATTGAATTTTACAAACCTTTAATAGAGTCTTTAGAAACATATAATAATTCTCCAAAGCCTAATACAAAGGTTGATATTCAATTAGAATATTTTAACACTAGTTCATCTAAATGTATCTTAGATGTTTTTAAAAAATTAGAAAAGATTAACTCTGGAGATAGCGAAGTTATAATTAACTGGCATTA
>JBMYXB010000040.1:0-18503 GCA_049608005.1 Vicingaceae bacterium | reverse complement strand
CTACAATTAGTGATAACTGTTCTAGTAATGGTAACATTACTGTAACACAATCGCCAGCTGCTGGTTCTACTCAAAATGTTGGTACAGTTAACGTAACTTTAACTGCAACGGATGAGTGTAACAATGTTACCTCTTGTAACTTTGATGTTGATATTAGCACTACTGTTGGAATTGCAGAAAGTACAAGAGTTGAAATCTCTATTTATCCGAATCCAAATAAAGGTTTATTTAAAATAGATTTAGGTTCGTTTAAAAACCAAAATGTTTCTATACAAATTTATAGCTTAGTTGGAGCTATTGTATATGATAAGAAAGAGGTTGAAACAAATGGAACTTACAATTTAGATTTACAAGATGTAGAAAAAGGAGTTTACTTTGTAAGTGTTAAAAGTGAAGAAGAAACAATTATTAAGAAGATTGTTATCATGTCGCACTAGTAAATAATTCTTTAAAAAAATAAATGCAGAAGAACAAAACGTTCTTCTGCATTTTTATTTAAATAAAACTTTATTGATTAAGCCCCATTTTTTTTTACTGTCAGACTGAAAATTCACTACATGAAATAGTTTATTAAATTTCAGAAAAAAACACCCCAATAAAAGCCTTATAGTTCTAAGTTTTTCTTTACCAGTGCTTATATCAAACTCAGGTTTTTAATAATTCTAATTTTTGCTCAGCCTTTTCCCAATCATTCATTGCCACATCAAATTCTTTTTTAAGTACCTCGTACTCGTCCATTAACTCTTGAGAATAAGCTTTTGGATCTAACAATTTTTGATTTAAAGCTTCCATTTTTGCCTCTAAATCTTCAATTAGTTTTTCTAGCTTCCCTACTCTATTTTGTGTTTTCTTAATGTCCTTATCTTTTTGTTTACGTTCTTCGTAGCTTAACTTATGTTCAGAATCTTGTTTTTGTTTTTTTTCTACAACCTTTTCTTTATGTTCAAATTCACGTATTGTTTTAGCCTGTTTAGACTCTAAAAACTCATAAACCCCTCCTAAAAACTGTTTTACATTTCCATCACTAAACTCATACATTTCTTCAGTTAAACCATCTAAAAAATCTCTATCGTGAGAAATCACAATTAACGTTCCATCATAGTTTTTTAAAGCTGTTTTCAATACATCCTTAGATCGAATATCTAGGTGATTGGTAGGTTCATCCAACACCAATAAGTTAATAGGTTCTAACAATAATTTACATAAGGCTACCCTTGCTCTTTCTCCACCAGAAAGCACTTTTATCTTTTTAGAAATTTCTTCCTCTCCAAACATAAAAGAACCCAAAAGGCTTCTTACTTGTTTTCTTATTTCACCATGAGCAGCTTCATCAATAATTTCAAAAACTGTTTTCTCTTTATCTAACTCTTCCGCCTGGTTTTGAGCAAAATAAGCCATCTCTACATTGTGCCCTATTTTTAATTCTCCATCATGTTCTAATTCTCCAACTAATGATCGAATCATTGTTGTTTTTCCTTCTCCATTCTTACCAACAAAAGCAACTTTTTTACCTCTTTCAATAAAATAATTTACTCCACTAAAAACTTGATTATCGCCAAAAGCTTTACCTACCTCACTAGCTTCTACTGCAACCTTTCCTGAACGTGGTGCTGGAGGAAACTTAAATTGCATAGAAGCATTATCCTCCTCCTCTATTTCTATTCTATCTAATTTATCTAATTGTTTTATTCTACTTTGAACCTGTACAGCTTTACTTGCTTTAGATCTAAAACGCTCAATAAACTTTTCTGTATCTTGTATTTGCTTTTGCTGATTAGTATAAGCCGCCATTTGCTGATCTCTACGCTCTTGCCTTTGGCTTAAATACTTTGAATAAAATGTTTTGTAATCAAAAATCTTTCCTAAAGAAATTTCAATCGTTCTATTGGTAACTCCATCTAAAAAAGCTTTATCGTGAGAAACCAAAACAACCCCGCCATGATACACTTTTAAAAAATCTTCTAACCATTGTATCGATTCAATATCTAAATGATTGGTCGGCTCATCGAGTAATAAAACATCAGCATTGGATAATAAAATCTTAGCCAATTCAATACGCATTCTCCAACCACCACTAAAATCATCCGTTAAACGCGTAAAGTCTTCTGGCGAAAAGCCTAAACCTTTTAAAATAGTTTCACAATCAGAATCAATATTAAAACCACCTAACAATCCTATTCTTTCATTCAGATCGCTTAATTCATTTAACATTTCAGCATAACTATCCGATTCGTAATCGGTTCTTACTTCCAGTTGTTTATTAATTTCATCAATCTTATCGTTAATGTTGTTTACCTCCTTAAACACAGATTTGGCCTCTTCCATTACTGTTTTACCAAATTCAAAGTCCATATCTTGAGGTAAATACCCTACTCTAAAACCGCTTGGCATAGAAATGTTTCCACCATCAGACTCAGATTCTCCAGCAATAATTTTTAACAGAGAAGATTTTCCTGCTCCATTTTTACCTACCAAACCAATCCTATCTGATTTATTGATGATAAAAGATATCTTATTAAACAAGTACCGTTCTCCAAAATTTACTGTTAATTCATTAATTCCAACCATGCCGCAAAATTAATTAAAGTAAGTGATATTAATCATATTAAGATATTAATGAAATGAATACCTTTGTAAATCATTTAAGAAACAAAAATATGGCTCAAAACCCAAACATTATCAGGAGTATTTTAAATTGTAAATGCCCGAAATGCCGCGAAGGAGATTTGTTTAAAAACAAAAGTTTTTTTAAACTTAAAAACTTTTTAGAGGTTCCTGACAATTGCAAAAAATGCAATCAAGATTTTCAGATTGAAGCGGGGTTTTATTTAGGTGCTATGTTTGTATCTTACGGACTTACCATTGCGGTTGCCGTTGCCGTTTTTGTAGCATTTACTACTTTTAATGCTTACAGTTTAGTTCCTTACTTAATTGCAACAACTATTGTACTAATTTTATTAACCCCATATATTTTAAGAATGTCTCGTTCCATTTGGATTGCAATGTTTGTTAAATTTGACCCAAATGCAATAGCGAATTATGAAACACAAAATACAAGTAAGTAAAACTGCCATTTATTATAGTGAAGGCAATTTAAAAACTGCAAAAACCATTTGGATTGTTTTACACGGATACGGAATGCTTGCCAATTTTTTTATCCGAAAATTTCATCCAATTTTAAATGAAAGTACTTGTGTAATTGCCCCAGAAGGCTTATCAAAATTTTACAACAAAGGTTTTAATGGTAGAGTTGGTGCTACTTGGATGACTAAGCAAGATAGAACTGAAGAAATTGAAGATTATATAGCTTACTTAGATCAATTTTACAAAACAATTATTTCTGAAAATAATGTTAAAGATGTAAAAATTAACATTGTTGGGTTTTCGCAAGGCGGTGCCACTGCAAGTAGATGGGTAGCAAATAAACAAGTAACTCCAAACAATTTTATACTTTGGGCTAGTGCTTTTCCTGATGAAATTAATTTAAAAAAGTTTGATACTGATATGAATACTTTTATTCTTTTTGGTGATGATGATGAATTTATTTCTGAAGAACAAATCGCAAAACAGAAAGAGTTTTATCACGATAAAAAGTTTAATTTTAAGTTTATACCGTTTAAAGGAAATCACAACATTCCTAAAGAAGTATTAGTAAAACAAACATTAAACAATAACTGGCAATGAAGCATTCATTCTTTTTTCTTTTTATCAGCACTCTTTGTTTTTATTCTTGTAAAGAAGCAAGTACTACTGAATTTCCTAAACAAATTGATGAATACACTATTGTTGGGAGTAACAACTTTTTATCAGGCTACCAACCCATTACCGAAAAAGGCTTAGTTAATGTTGTAATAGAAATTCCTACAGGAAGTAATGAAAAATGGGAAGTGGAAAAATCTTCTGGAAATTTAATTTGGGAATTTAGAGATGGTAAACCAAGAAAAGTAAACTATTTAGGCTACCCTGGCAATTACGGAATGATACCCCAAACTTTATTACCTAAAGCATTAGGAGGAGATGGAGACCCTTTAGATGTATTAGTTTTAGGCAAAGCAGTAAAAAGAGGTGCTGTTTTAAAAACTAAAATTATTGGTATGCTAGAGTTATTAGATAGAGGCGAGCAAGATGATAAATTAATTGCAGTTGTAGAAGGCTCTCCTTTTTATAAAATAAATTCTTTAAAAGCACTAGATGCCGAATTTAGTGGTGCCACAACAATAATAGAAACTTTTTTTGAAAACTACAAAGGTCCTGGAAAAATGAAGCCTTTAGGTTGGAAAAATGAAAGTGAATCGCAAAAAATATTAGACTTTAGCATTGAGGCTTACAAGAAAAAACATCAATAAAATTTTACAAATGTTTTATAATTTCTAGCTCATCAATATCATTCATACATTTAAAATGTTTTTTAGGACAGCTATCATGCCCAATTTTAGAGCATGGTCGGCATTTTAAATTGTTATTTTCTATAACGGTAAACTTTTCAGGATTTTGAGGAAAGTACGGGTACATTCCAAAATCTGGAACGGTATTGCCCCAAACAGAAATTATTTTCACACCAAAAGCAGCTCCAATATGCATTAAACCAGTATCATGAGTTATAAGAGCCTTACATTGTTTTACAAGTGAAGCAGATTGATTAATTGAAAATTTACCACAAGCATTAAATACATTTTCTCCAACTGCCGTTTCAATTTCAACTGCTGTGCTAGCGTCTTCTTTACCCCCTAATAAAATTATTGGTTGGTTTATTATTTTACAAATAGATATTATTTTTTCTGTTGGCAAACGTTTGGTAAAATGTTGTGCTCCAATAGCAAAAGCAATGTATCCGTTTTTATGAGCTGAAGAAATATCAGTTAAACTAACATTTTCTTTTTCTCCAATATAATATTCTAATCCTTTCTTATCATTAACAACACCTAAAGGTTTTACAGCTTTTAAATACCTTTCTACAATATGAATTTTAGGTAGCTTGTTAATTTTAAATGTAGTTAGTAACCACTTTTGAGGGTTAAGCTTATCAAAAGAAAATGACAATACTTTTAAGCTTTTTATTACCCTTCGTGAACGTAAATTTTTATGTAAATCAACGATATAATCAAAGTTTTCGGCTTTTAAATCGTTAACAACCTCGTTTGTGCTTTTTGTTATTGTATAAATTTTTGTAATGTTAGGATTGTGGATAACAACAGGTTGGTATTGCTTTTTAGTTAAATAATGAAGTTCAATATCGCCATCTAACTGTTCTTTTAAACACCTTAAAACTGGGGTGGTTAGCACAATATCACCAATAGAACTAAAACGAATGATTAATATTTTTACTTTAACTTTTTTCACAAAACAAATATAAACGAAAAATTCGGGGGATAAATATTATCCTGCTCTAAGAATACTGTATTTTATGATAAAATATATTGCTTCAATTTTCTTACTTTTGCAATCCTAAACTAACAATTTCGTATGCAAGAATTAATTGAAGATTTTACACAACACATTAACCAATCAATAAAAATAAGTTCAAACACAACACTCTCTTCTTTTTCAGAAAAAATAAGTAATGTATTAATTTGTGGTTTAGGTGGGTCTGGAATTGGCGGAACTATTATTGCACAAGTTGTTGCACAAGATGCTAATTGCCCAATAACAATCAATAAAGATTATAAAATTCCTGCTTTTATTAATGAAAATACTTTAGTTATTTGTTGTTCTTATTCTGGTAATACTGAAGAAAGTTTAGAAATGTTAGAGCAAGCAGAAGCAAAAGGAGCAACTATAGCTTGTGTTACTTCTGGCGGAAAACTAGAAGAAATTGCAAAATCTAAAAACTATAACCACATTATAATTCCTGGAGGCCATCCTCCTAGAGCAGCTTTTGGCTTAGCTTTTCCAACACTTTTTTTTATTCTTAACCACTACAATGTAATTAGTACTAATTATGTTAATGAATTTAATAACGCTATTGCAACCATTAATACCGAAGAAGAAAACATTATAAGCGAAGCAAAAGCAATTACCGAAAAGTTAGTTAATAAAACACCTATTATTTATGCTGATGCTAACTATGAAGGTGTTGCAGTTAGATTTAGACAACAAATAAATGAAAACTCTAAAATGCTTTGTTGGCACCATGTAATACCTGAAATGAACCATAACGAATTGGTGGGATGGAGAACTAAAAATGAAAATTTAGCAGTAGTTATTTTTAGAAATGAGGATGATTATTTTAGAACTCAAAAAAGAATGGAAGTAAACAAAACTGTTTTTGAAAAATATACTTCAACCATTTTAGAAATTTATTCTAAAGGAAATTCTCAACTAGAAAAATCGCTTTATTTAATTCATTTAGGAGATTGGGTATCTTTATTTTTAGGAGAAAAAAATGGAGTTGATATTACTGAAGTAGATGTAATTACTCATTTAAAAGGTGAACTAGCTAAAATTTAACACCGTCATTGCGAGACACGAAGCAATCTCGTATTTGATTTATAAGATTGCTTCACTACGTTTCACTTTACTCGCAATGATGTTGCCAATAAAAAACATTCATTTTCAGGATTTAGGTTTAATCGATTACAAAAAAGCTTGGGATTTTCAAGAAGAACTATTTAAAGCTAATGTAGATGCTAAAATCAACAATAGAAAAGCTGAAAAAACGGTTACAGAAACCAAAAACCACCTCATATTTTGCCAACATCCACACGTTTATACTTTAGGAAAAAGTGGTGATGAAAGTCACCTATTACTTTCGGAAGCTTTATTAAAACAAAAAGGAGCTACATATTATAAAATTAATAGGGGTGGTGATATTACTTACCATGGTCCTGGACAAATTGTTGGTTACCCTATTTTAGATTTAGATAAATTTTTTACCGACATACATAAATACCTCCGCTTTTTAGAAGAAATGATTATCCTAACACTTGCCGAATACGGCATAAAATCTGGCAGATCTGAAGGCTTTACTGGTGTTTGGTTAGACGCTAACAATCCGCTTAAAGCACGTAAAATTTGTGCTATGGGAGTACGCTGCAGCAGATGGGTAACCATGCACGGATTTGCTTTTAATGTAAATGCCAATTTAGATTATTTTAACAATATTGTACCTTGCGGAATTGCTGACAAACAAGTTACTTCTTTAGAAAAAGAATTGGGAGTAAAAGTTGATGAAAACGAAGTGAAAGAAAAATTAAAAAAACACTTTACTACTCTTTTTGAAGCTCAACTTATATAGCCAACACTTCCCCTTAAGCTTGACTTTATGCTTAAAAAACGTTAATTTAGCTTAATTCCGATAGCTATCGGAATAAGTTGCATTGAAACGCAACCAACAAGTACGTGGGTAGTAATTAAAACTTAAAAAAATGATTAAGTCTCAGTAATCTGTTATGAAATTTAAAAACATCACGCTTGTATTCATTGCATTTCTTGCATTCATCATTTTCTTTGATGCTTTTCAGCAGCATTATTATCTTACTAATTTTAATATTCTGGAAGACGGAACTAAGGTTTCTATCTCAACCCTGATTGTGAACCATTTTTTACGCTGGTTGATTTGGGCTTTTTCCTGCTTTCTTCTTATCTGGTTTTCACGAAATATTTTTTCCAATACAAAAATACAGGTTAAAATTTCGGGGTGGTTCAAAATATCCATAATAACCTTGTTAAGTTGGCTTACTGCTATTACTCTTGTTTCCCTATTGGACATCTATTTAAATGGAACTCCATTTAGCTTTTCGGTTTTTATAGATAACTACATTTTCTTCATCGTTCAAAAAGGAATTTCATTCATTTTTGCTTACTGCATTCTAATTCTGACCTTATTTAATCATGCGAAAAACAGGATCATCGAAGCACAGTGGATGGAGATAAGCACACTAAGAGATACACAAGACACAAGCTCAGAACATGAAACAACTCCTGTATTAAATATCAAAATCGGAAACCGAATCAAAATAGTATCAATTTCTGACTTGACATGGATTGAGGCTGATGATTACTGTGTACAACTTCACACAAAACAAAAATCATATACATTGCGTAAAAGTCTTAAATCCTTAGAAGAGCAATTAGCACCTTATCAATTTGTCCGTGTTCATCGTAGAGCCTTATTAAATTTAAGTCATTTAGACCATGTGGACTTTAAACATTCAGTGGTAAAACTTCAGGACACCTCCGAACTTCCGTTATCCAAATCGGGAGCCCAAACCTTAAGGAAGGTTTTAAAAGCAAATTCAATCTAATTTGCTGCAAATTGAATACCATTGGCTGCAATTGAGCGATTAGAGTATCTTTTCATAAGTATGTTTGAAGAAAAAACAGATGAAGAGCCTACTCTATATTCTATATGTAATAATAACTTCAAGTACATACTTATTTGGTCAATATAACTATGAAGTAAACAAAGAAAATCCGTTCGGCAAGTTGAATCCCGCTGCAACTCCCAAAACTGCAGAATTTGCACTTCTAATAGGCGAATGCAAATGCAAATCTCAAATGCGAGCTCCCGACAAAACTTGGAATGAAGAAGTGGATGTGATTTGGAGGTGGAAATACATCATGAATGGAATGGCGGTTCAGGATGAAACGCTAAAAGCTGATGGTGTACACTCTGGAAGTATACGTCAGTATAATGCAGACAGTTTAAAATGGTATGTTCATTATTATACATCATCAAATGTACCAAGTAGTTTACCCGTATGGGAGGGGTCTAAATCTGAAGATGGAAAAATAATCCTTTATCGTGAGCAAGTAGCTCCAAATGGAACTGATGGTTTTTTACGACTCACCTTTTATAACATTACTAATAAAGGTTTTAACTGGATTAGTGAATGGGTTAATATAGATGAAACCTTCTCTTATCCAACCTGGAAAATTAATTGTACTAAAATGAAATCAAAAAACTACTATTATGAAAATTAGATCTTTAAATCCAATATTTATCAACTATTTTATTAAAATTTTAACATTAAAAACCATGAAAAAACGAACAACTTATTTAACTATTGGTCTTTTACTCTCTACACTATTAACATTTGGTCAAGAAGTAAATAATATTACAACTTTTCCTAGCAATCCTACAGCAAATGACACAACATTTATTATATCAGATTTTTCTTACTTTGGAAATTGTTCAGCAGGATTAATAAATAAACAAATAAACCAAAGTGATTCGGTCATTAATATACTGGCAGAATATTGCGGTTATGGAGACACTACTTTATGTAATGCTGTTGACACTTTTTCATTAGGTATTTTACCTATTGGAAATTATTCAGTTACCATAGAATATCATCAAGGGATTACTTGTCTTGGAAGTTTTGATACGTTTATTGCAACAATTGACACCACAATTGAAATTAGCACAGTATCAACAGTTTCATCAATTACAGCAAACAAAAGCATTAATATTTATCCAAACCCTGCATCTGACTTTGTTAAAATACAAAACAAAGAATCTATTAAAGGAATTAAGCTTTTTGATATAACTGGAAAAGAGTTGAAAATTTTGTTTAATGATGATAGAATTGATATCCGACCACTAAGTACAGGTATTTATATTTTACATATTGAGCTAAAGGATGGTGAAATAAGAACAAAAGAAATCATTAAAAATAACGCAGAATAACAAACCTTTTATAACTAAAATAAAAAGCAACCTCTTACGGTTAACCGTAAAAAAAACAAAAAACTCTCATTATGAAAATAAGATCTTTAAATCTACTGCTATTTGTAATCATTATTATAAGCTTTAATAATCAAAATATTTTTGCTCAGAAAGTAAAAACTTTAAGCAACTATGTCATTACTTCCGATAGTCTTAACAGTTCTGTTTTTAGAGAGTTTATAGGCTCAAAAATTGCTTCTAGTCAATTTATTATGGTAGGAGAACAACATGGACTAAGAGAGGTTGGGGAAATCACAAGTCTAATTTACAATATTGCTCAGCCTTTTGGTTATAAACATCTTTGCATAGAAACCGATGCAGTGGCTGCTAAACAAATTGAAAAAAATGCTAGTGGGAAAAAACCTGCTCAATTGGCAAAAGAAAATTATAAGTCTTTTCCGCACGCCATCCCTTTTTACAATAATTATGATGACTATCAATTATTTAGTCAGGTAATCAAAAGCCAAGGAGATGTATGGGGGATTGACCAAACCTTTATGGCTCAATTCAGATTAAATTTTGATTACATAGAAAATACCACTTCAAATGAATTATTGAAAGAGGAGGTTATTAAACTTAAAGCAATAGCCATAGCATCTTTTGAAAAAGCTATAGAGGAAAAAGACTTTATGGCTCCATTCATTTTTCAATACTCAGATGAATTACACAACGAGCTTATGGGGTTAACTAAAAACGATTTTGAAAAAGAAATTCTTAATCAATTAAAAATAACTAAAGAAATCTATATGCTCAACTTTGCTAAACAGTCATATTTGAGCAATTTAAAACGTGCTCAGCTAATGAAACAAAACTTTCTAAAATATTACAAGTCTGAAACTGAATCAGAGAAACATCCAAAAGTTGTTTTTAAAATGGGAGCAAATCATGTTTCGAGAGGATTGAATGGCACAAATGTCTATGACATTTCAAATCTTGTATCAGAATTAGCGATTATAAATGGCATGGAATCAACACATATATTGGTCACTGGAATTAACGGAGAAAGTACAATTGGAAATCCATTCGCTCCTGTTCCCACAAACTCTTTTGATAATACCGAAGACTTTCCTGAGGAAGTTCAACAAAGTATTGAAGAATTAAATAAAAAATACTTTATTCTGGATCTATCTCAACTCAGACCGAATACCAAATCTTATTCAAGTAAAATGCAAGAATGGATGTTTAAATATGACATTGTAGTCTTAATAAAAGATGCTAATTATAGTCGTCCTTTTTAACTACATTTTGATTAAAAACTATTGTTAACAACGGCTATAATAAATGTGGATTTTGGTAGTGTAAATTGAAAGTTTGAATCAATGAATTAATACCCTAAAATCTTTGACTTAGCTTTTAGAAGGAAATTAAGTTAAAACAAATGGAAAATAATGATAACAAAACTATCGAAAATGAATAAAACAGAAAAAGTAACAGATTTTATTACTCAACTAGACAATCCTTTAAAAAAGGAAATAAATGCAGTTCGTGAAATTATTTTAAAAGCAAGTAATAAAATAACAGAAGATATTAAATGGAGTGCTCCAAGTTTTGCTTACAAAGATAATATGGCAACTTTCAACCCAAGAGCCAAAAAATTTGTGAATTTAACCTTTCATAAAGGGGCTTTAATTAACGATACAACTGGACTTCTTCAAGGAGATAAAAAAGAAGCTCGTGTTGCACGATTTAACAATATGGAAGAAGTCCAAAGCAAGAAAGAGGCATTAGAATCTGTAGTCCAAAAGTGGATTGAATTAATGGATAGAATTGAATAAAATTATTTCCAATTCCAATAGCTCCGATAGCTGAGATTGAACACAAATTCAGATGGCTTAGCTTTTCACCCTTCGATATCGTTCAGGGCACTACTCAAAAACGTTCTTTTCAAGGTTTTATGTGACTACTTAAAACTTCAACACAAAATCTTCTTTACTTAAGTCGGTATTAAAAAATACAATACCCATAAAAAACAAGTCTATTGTTGATGTTATTTTAGGGTGCTTTTTAATTTCTTCCCAAGCCTCAGTCATTCCACTACTCCAATGGATATCATCAAAAACAAAAACAGTATGAGGCTGTGCTTTTTGTACACACCAATTAAAATAATTAATGGTTGCTTCTTTTTGATGGTTGCCATCGAAAAATACAAAATCTAAGGTTTTTGTTTTAGATAAATAGTCAGGCAAAAAATGATCAAAATTATCGTTAAAAAGATCTATGTTTTCAAAACCAATTTTATCAAAATTTATTTGAGCTACTTTACTTGTACTTGGGCAACCTTCTACAGTTGTTACCTTCATTTTTTTACTAGCTCCCGCTAAATACAAAGTACTTACACCTAAAGAAGTTCCTAATTCTAAAACAGTAACAGGTTTTAAATGATTAACCAACCTAAACAGTAATTGTCCATATTTGGGAGCTTTAACCGTGTTTTTAGTAATGTCTTTTATCCTTCTTTTGTTAGAGGCATTTACTTTAGAACCTGCCCCATGATCTTCTATGGTAATTTCTAGATCAGTCATTAACAACTTAGATCGAATAGATTCTATATCATCATAAATATAAAAAGGGGTTTCATCTTTAATTACATCCAAATAAAAACGAAATAAATAAGGCGAGTGGATATTGTGTTCGTTACCAGATTTGATACGATACTTCAAATATTTTGATAAAAGTTTCAATTTACTCACAACACAAAAATAATCGGAATAATATAAAATCATAGAAATAAGAACTATTTTTGCTAAAACTTTAATGGTATGAGAATAGTTATTGCCGGTGCTGGTGAAGTTGGTTTTCATTTGGCAAAAATGATGAGCAACGAATCTCAAAACATTTACATTATTGATGATAATGAGGATAGGCTAAACTATGTTCAATCTCAAATAGATGTTTTTGGGGTAGTAGGAAATGCAAAAAACATAAACATACTTAAAGAAGTAAAGGCAGAAAATTGCGATTTGCTAATTGCTGCCACCTCATCTGAAGAAACCAACTTATTGGTTTGCATTAACGGTAAAAAACTAGGTGCAAAAAGAACCATAGCCCGTATTAGTAATTACGAAGGTATTGGTTCTGATATGAGAGATTTTTATGGTAAACTTGGAGTAGATACTGTAATTTCTCCAGTAGAGTTAGCTTCTAAAGAAATTAAACGATTAATCGGACAATCTGCTTTTACAAACGATTATGAATTTGAAGGCGGAAAATTAACCGTTTTTGGAATACCAATTTCTAACAAATCACCCCTTAAAGATAAATCTGTAGTAGAAACTACCTACCTTAACCCAAACAGATCATTTAAACCTGTTTTAGTGCTAAGAGATAAACAAACCATTTTAGTACAAGCAGATACAGTTTTACTTCAACATGATATTGTATATTTTATTTCAACTCCAGAAAGCATAGAGCATATTACTAAAATTTGTGGGCAAGAATGTTATGAAATAAAAAACATAATGATACTTGGAGGTAGTAGAATTGGTGTTTTAACAGCAGAACTTTTAGAAAAAAATTACAATGTAATTTTAATAGAAAAAGATCGAAAAAAGGCCGAAGAAATTGCTAAAAAATTGAAAAAAACTTTAGTAATTAATACTGACGGTACAAATGTACAAGCTTTAGAAGAAGAAAACATTGAAGATATGGATGCTTTTATATCTGTTACCGGAAACTCCGAAACCAATATTATTACTTCTCTTGTTGCAACATCTCACGGAGTAAAAAAAACCATTGCTGGGGTAGAAAATATCGATTACATTAATTTATCACACAACATAGGTATAGATACTCTTATTAATAAAAAAATGATTGCAGCAAGTAACATTTTTAAATTCATAAGAAAAGGTGAAGTAGAAGAAATTGCAAGTTTACATGGTGTTGATGGAGAAATAATTGAATTTAAAGTTAAAGCCAATACCAGAATAACAGCTAAGCCACTAAGAGATTTAAAAATTCCTAAATCTACAAACATTGCTGGGGTAATTAGAAACAACGAAGGTTTTATCCCTTTTGGAGGTTTTCAATTGCAAGAAGGAGATAAAGTTGTTGTTTTCGCACTAAACAATTCTATTCAAGAAATTGAAAAGTTTTTTCATTAAATAATGCCAAAAAGTTTAATCAATATTAAAGTAGTAACCAATATTGTTGGGGGCTTAATTATTATTTCTGGCGTATTAATGTCGCTAGCAATTCCCGTATCTCTTTACTATCAAAGTTCAGATTTATACGCAATAATTATGGCATCTGCCATTACTTTAATATCTGGTTTAGGATTAAAACTAACTACACGCAACCATAAAAATGACGAAGTAAAAAAACGCGAAGGTTATTTAATTGTAGGTTTAGGATGGCTAGCCATGACTCTTTTTGGCACGCTACCTTATGTAATTTCTGGAGCAATACCAGATTATACTAATGCATTTTTCGAAACCATTTCAGGATTAACAACAACAGGAGCTTCTATTTTAAACGATATTGAAGGCTTACCCAAAGGTGTACTTTTTTGGCGTAGCATGACCCAATGGATTGGCGGTATGGGAATTATTGTTTTAACCATTGCCATCCTTCCTCTTTTAGGTGTTGGAGGTATGGAACTTTTTGCCTCAGAATCGCCCGGACCAACTAAAGATAAAATCCATCCAAGAATTAAAGAAACAGCTAAGCGATTATGGATTATTTATTTTTCGTTAACAATTCTCCAATGCATTTTATTAATGTTTGCTGGTATGGATTTTTATGATGCCATTAACCACTCATTAACCACCATGTCAACAGGTGGTTTTTCTACTAAACAAGCTAGTGTTGCAGCATTTAATTCTCCTTTAGTAGAATACATTATTATTCTCTTTATGTTTATTGCTGGTACTAATTTTACCCTACTCTATTTTGGATCTAAACTTAAACTCCGAAAATTTTGGGAAAACGATGAGTTTAAATGGTACGTTGGTGCTGTTATTATTCTTTGTGCTGTTATTATTCCAGTAATTTATCAAAGTAATTTCGAAAAAGCTTTTAGAGATGCTCTATTTCAAATTGTAAGTGTATTAACCACTACAGGCTTTGCAACAACCGATTTTACCACTTGGGGATCTTTTGTTACCTTCATTTTCTTTTTATTGTTATTTACTGGAGCCAGTGCAGGTTCTACTAGTGGTGGAATGAAAATTGTTAGAATTGTACTTTTAATGAAAAACGGTTTCTTAGAATTTAAAAGAAGACTACACCCTAATGCAATAGTACCGGTAAACCTAAACAACCAAGCAGTTTCTTCAAAAATTATTTACAATTTATTGGCTTTTGTGTTTTTCTATTTATTCCTATTTGTAACAGGCTCTATTGCCATGACTTTTTTCGGATTAGAATTTAAAGAAGCTCTTAGTGCTGTTGCAACTTCTATTGGTAATGTTGGCCCAGGAATTGGAGAGTTAGGCCCTTCTAGCAATTTTTACAATATACCTAATCCTGCAAAATGGATATTAGCTATTTTAATGTTAATGGGTAGGTTAGAGTTGTTTACTATAGCTATATTTTTTACTCCTTATTTTTGGAGAAGAAATTAAATACACCATTAACTAGTGCTTTTATGGCTAAAGCATTATTTCTTAAAAGAGTTGAGCCACTGAATTGCTTTTTCTTCTTGTTTAAACATTTTAGTAGGAATTAAAGGTTTATTAAATTTAATAAAAAAGTTACCTATTAAAATTGTTGCTAAAGAACTTCCTGTTAAAATTGCCATTGCAATCGATAATTCAGAAACTTCTTTACTAGCTCCATACGCACTAGATTCTTTAGAAACTTGAAATACCGATCTCGTATCAATTAAACATAGCATTGGTTTATTTTTTTGCAAAACCCTTCTTACCTCAACACCTTCCTTAGTTGCTTCTAATGTAAAATCAGCATCTTTTTTAGCACGCATATATATAATATCATCCTCAATATAAAATTTAGCTGTTGCTGTTTCCATTATAAATTACGTAAGTATTAATACTGCAAAAATAACAACAAAACACTTATTATTGTCGATTAACGTTTAATTTTAAACGATAAACCACGTTTTACATTTAGTAAAAAGGAATAATTTAGTAAAAGGGAAGATGGCCTTTCTAAAGTACTTTTCTCGTTACTAAACAATTTTGTGTTAAAGCTAAAGTAGTTTATTGTTATAAAAAATTAGTCCCTCTTTTTAATATTGCAAAACTCCCTCTTTTTTAAGTAATTTCGCTACGCGAAGAAAAAGAGAGATATATGGAACAAGTACAAAAATATACCCCTAAAAATAAAGTAAGAATTGTAACAGCTGCCAGTCTATTTGATGGGCATGATGCTGCCATCAATATTATGCGAAGAATTATCCAATCTACAGGTTGTGAGGTAATTCATTTAGGACACGATAGAAGCGTTGAAGAAGTGGTGAATTGTGCCATTGAAGAAGATGCCAATGCCATTGCAATGACATCTTACCAAGGTGGACACGTAGAGTACTTTAAGTACATGTATGATCTATTAAAAGAAAAAGGTTCGGAACACATCAAAATTTTTGGTGGTGGTGGCGGAACAATTCTTCCTACAGAAATTGAAGAATTACAAGCTTACGGAATAACAAGAATTTATCATCCTGATGATGGTCGTGAAATGGGACTGCAAGGAATGATTAATGATATGATAGAGAAGGCAGATACCAAAAGCCCATCCCTAAACCTTCCCAAAGGAAAGGGAATTGCTGAAGCACTTCGATCAAAAGATGTGAACACAATAGCAAGAGCTATATCTTTTGCAGAGAATTTACATGATGAATATGAAAAACTAGCAAAAGAATTTAACCAAGAATCCTCTACACCTGTTTTAGGAATTACAGGAACTGGTGGAGCAGGAAAATCATCTTTAGTAGATGAATTGGTAAGAAGATTTTTAATTGACTTTCCAGAAAAAGAAATTGCCATTGTATCTGTTGATCCATCCAAAAGAAAAACGGGTGGCGCGTTATTAGGAGATAGAATTAGAATGAACTCTATCCGTAACGAAAGAGTTTACATGCGTTCTTTGGCAACGCGTCAGAGTAACTTAGCACTATCGCAACATGTATCTGAAGCTTTAGAAATTTTAAAAGCTGCTAATTACGATTTAATCATCCTAGAAACTTCAGGTATTGGTCAATCGGATACCGAAATTATGGATCACTCTGATGTTTCGTTGTATGTTATGACTCCAGAATTTGGTGCTGCAACGCAATTAGAGAAAATTGACATGTTAGATTTTGCTGATGTAATTGCACTCAACAAATTTGACAAACGTGGTGCTTTAGATGCCATACGTGATGTAAAAAAACAATACATGCGTAACAATGATTTATGGGATACTCCTATGGATCAGATGCCAGTTTACGGAACAATCGCTTCTCAATTTAACGATCCGGGAATGAACTCACTTTACAAAGTGATAATGGATAAGTTAGTAGAAAAAGCTGGAGCAGATTTATCTTCTACTTTTGAGATTACAGAAGAAATGTCTGAAAAGATATTTGTAATCCCACCAAAACGTAACCGTTATTTATCAGAAATTTCTGAAAACAACAGAGGGTATGATGAGTGGGTAAATACACAAGTTGCTATTGCCGATAAATTATGTGCTATTGATAGAACAATGGCTGCTCTTTCTGATGAGCCAGATACCGTAAAAGTTTTACAAGCACAATTCGATAAAATAAAATTAGATTTCGATCCGAAAAACATGTTGGTTATCGAAAACTGGAACGAAAAAGTACAAAAATATAAAGATCCCGTTTACAAGTTTAAAGTAAGAGACAAAGAATTAGCCATACAAACCCACTCCGAAAGTTTATCGCATTTACAAATTCCTAAAGTAGCCTTACCAAAATATACAGGTTGGGGAGATGTTTTAAGATGGAGCTTACAAGAGAATGTTCCCGGAGAATTTCCTTACACAGCAGGTTTATTCCCGTTTAAAAGAGAAGGTGAAGATCCAACAAGAATGTTTGCTGGTGAAGGTGGCCCAGAAAGAACCAATAGAAGATTCCATTATGTTTCTAAAGGAATGCCTGCGAAGCGTTTATCTACAGCGTTTGATTCGGTTACCCTTTACGGAAACGACCCAGATTTAAGACCAGATATTTACGGTAAAATTGGTAATGCAGGAGTTTCTATTGCTTGTTTAGATGATGCTAAGAAATTATATTCTGGTTTCGATTTATCACACCCAATGACTTCGGTAAGTATGACCATTAATGGTCCTGCACCAATGTTATTAGGTTTCTTTATGAATGCTGCAATTGATCAAAATTGTGAAAAATACATTAAAGAAAACGGTTTAGAAAAAGAAGTAGAAGCAAAAATTGCTGCCATTTACAAAGCAAAAGATGTAACCAGACCAACCTACCAAGGAGATATTCCTGAAGGAAATGATGGTTTAGGTTTATATTTATTAGGGGTAACTGGCGATCAGGTTTTACCTGCTGATGTTTACAACACTATTAAAGCAGATACGCTAACGAAAGTTAGAGGGACAGTACAAGCAGATATTTTAAAAGAAGATCAGGCACAAAACACTTGTATTTTCTCTACAGAATTTGCCCTACGCTTAATGGGCGATGTGCAAGAATATTTTATTGATAACGGTGTACGAAACTTCTACTCGGTTTCAATTAGTGGGTACCACATAGCCGAAGCTGGTGCTAACCCAATTACGCAATTGGCATTAACATTAAGTAACGGATTTACTTACGTAGAATACTACTTAAGTAGAGGAATGGACATTAACAAATTTGGTCCTAACCTATCGTTCTTCTTTAGTAATGGTATCGATCCAGAATATTCTG
>JBMYXB010000039.1:0-18815 GCA_049608005.1 Vicingaceae bacterium | reverse complement strand
ACCAGTTTCCTCCGCAATTTTTGTCATTCCGATTGCTTTTGCGATATGTCCAATTGCATTAATCACATCGGTATTATTTCCTTCTTCTAAAACAGTATTGAGATATTCTGCAATCATTTCTTTACTATCTAAATAATCAGCTATTTCAAATTTTGAAGTTCCCATTTTCTATTTATTTAATTTTTTCCAAATTTCTTTTGCTTTTGCAATGTCCTTTTGTTGAGTTGATTTGTCTCCACCAATTAGCAGAACGATTACTTTTTCGTCTTTTTCTTTAAAATAAATACGATAGCCTTTTGCAAAATTTATTCGCATTTCCCGAATTCCATCGCCAACTGTTTTACAGTCGCCAAAATGTTCATCAGTTTCTAATTTTTGAACTCTGAATATGATTTTAGCTTTTGCTTTAAAGTCTTTTAGCTTTCTTAACCATTTATCAAATTCAGATGTTTTTTCAATAAAGAACATAATTAGTGTATCTAACTGGATACAAATTTAATGAAAATATTTAAATAAACTTAGTTTGAATTGATTTTTCAGTTGGGTACGTTTTTATCCGCCACGTTATTCAGCTAAGTGTTGTTTCAATAACATTTAGCGTTGTTATATGCAAAACTTGTTCGTTTAACGGTTAATGTATGAAATTTAGATTTGGTTTGCGAGATGGCAATGTGCGGCTATTTTTATACATAGTGTTGGGCTTAGTTTCTTTTTAATATTTCTATCAATTTTGTGTTTATGTATATAGTTTCTCGTCCTATTTTTTGAGATTCTAATATTCCAATCTCTTCTAATTGCTTTAAGTATCTTGATGCAGCTTTCCTTTCAACTCCAAGTTTTTCAACTACATATTCAATTTTGGAATAGGGGTGTTCAAACAGTAATTCAATTAATTCTTTGCGGTAAACTTTATTTGCTTTTTCTTGAGCGAAAAGAATAGTTTTTTCAAGTAAACTCTTAATTGAATTAATTTTTTCAACTGTTTTATTCGAAGTTACCTCTACTGCTTTTAGCATATATATAACCCAATTTTCCCATTCGTCATTCTTTTTGACTTTGTTTAATAGTTTATAATATTCAGATTTATTATCATTGATGTATGAACTTAGGTAAAGGATAGGAATGTCTAATAGTCCATTTATGATTAGGTAAAGAATATTTAATATTCTTCCAGTCCTCCCGTTTCCATCATAAAATGGATGAATGCTTTCAAATTGATAATGTAAGATGGCTAGATTGATTAAAGGAGATATATCTGTGTCTGTAATATTAAAATGGTCAAGAAAGTTTGAAAGTAAATCTAGTATTTCGTCTTTTTCTTGTGGAGGTGTATAAACGACTTCTCCTGTTTTATCATTTTTTAAAACAGTTCCTGCCATATTCCGAATTCCAGCATTATTTTCAATAATAGTCTTTTGTAATTCAACAACATCTTTCAATTTTAAAAAGCCTTGATTTCCAATTATGTCTGCACCTAGAAAAATTGCTTTTCTGTAGTTAATCACTTCTTTAATTTGCAATGGTTGATTTGTAGAGGATGAAAGAGCTTTATATAATTCATCTTGTGTTGTTATGATATTTTCAATTTCAGAACTGTCTTTAGCTTCTTGTAAGACCACTGCATTTATCAGCATTGCTTGATTAGGGATCGTTTTGGCAATTCCTTTTAACTCTCCTAAAGCTGTTGATGATTTACTTAGTTGGCGCAAAATATTAAGCGTTTCTACTTCTTCTCGTTTTGGTGGTAGTTTTTCTAATTTTTTAATAGGGTGCATATTGTCTCACATTATCCTTATATGTACCAAAAGTACAAAAAAAGCACCAAGTATGAAGTTTGTGGTGCTTTTTGTCTCATAAAAATAAATTTGAATGTATAATTACTTTGATTACCCTTTCTTTTTCTTCAGTTTTTGAATAATAACTGATGATAAAAAGCCAAATAAAGCAAGAACTATCAATAACAAAGAACGATACGGTCTGTAGTCAATTGCCATAACTGGGAATATACATACAATTCCTAAAAGGACGAAAGCTAAGGGATATAGATTTTTGTTAAAGAATTTTAGGTAATAATTAAATAGAAGAATTAAGATCAGAAATAGAATTCCGGTATATCGAACAGTCAATCCAAATCCAATTGATTTATGATACATTGGAAATAAATAATAAAGAGCACTATGAATTATTACAAGAGTTATTACTTGCAAAGAGGTAATAATTAGTGGAAATAATAATTTCTTTATCATACCGAATTAAGCCCAACGTTCAACTAAGTGTTGTTTCAATAACATTTAGCGCTTGCTAAACGAAAATAACGTTTTTTTAGGAGAAAGTTAATAGCATACAACAGAACGGTAAAGATTTTCCTAAATTTACCGTCAGCAAAAAAATGAGTCAATTATTATCTATAAATATTATAACAGAGCTACCAATATGGTTGAGTGTTTTCTGTGTTTTGTTAGGAGCTATTTATGCTTTTTTACTTTATCGTAAAGAAGAAAAATTTAATGAAATAGCACCTTGGCTAATAAAGTTAATGGCAGGTTTTCGTTTTTTGTTGGTTACATTATTAGCCTTTTTGTTGCTTTCTCCTTTTATTAAAACCTTGTTTAATAAAGTTGAAAAACCGGTTATTATTATTGCTCAAGATAATTCAGCCTCTATACTTTTAAATAAAGATTCGGTTTTTTATCAGAATGAGTACCTCCAACGAATAGCAACCTTAAAAACAAGTTTAGAAGAAAAATATGAGGTAAAAACCTACACTTTTGGAGAAGAGTTAACCGAAGGAAATCAAATAAACTACGCTAAAAAGATTACCAATTTATCAAACACTTTTGATGAGGTTGGAAACAAATTTTACAACAGAAATGTTGGGGCTTTAATTTTGGCTTCAGATGGTATTTTTAATCAGGGTTCAAATCCTGTTTTTAATGCCGGAATAGAGTATCCAATTTATACTGTTGCATTAGGCGATACTTCCATTCAAAAAGACATTGTTTTAAAAGAGGTTGTACACAATAAAATTACTTTTTTAGGCAATCAATTTCCTGTTGAGGTTGTTGCAGAAGCTTTTCAGTGTAAGGGTAATAAAACACAGTTAGCAATTACACACAATGGTAAAACACTATTTAACAAAGCGTTTAATATTGATTCGGAAAACTTTATAATTAACGAAAATGTGTTGTTTGATGCTAAAGAGGTTGGAGTACAACATTATCGGATAGCATTTTCAACAATTGATGGAGAGGTAAGTACAGTTAATAATGTAAAGGATATTTATATTGAGGTTTTAGATGGCAGACAAAATATTTTGATTTTGGCTAATGCTCCTCATCCAGATGTTAAAGCATTAAAATTAAGTATTGAGAGTAACGAAAATTATAAAGTAACCAATCAGTTGATAAGTAATTTTGATGGCAACACAGAGGCATATAGTTTAGTAATTCTTCATCAATTGCCTCATATTATAAGTCCATCCTTAAGAAAAATGTTAGAAAGCAATATTTCCGTGCTTTATGTTTTAGGAAATCAATCTAATATGAACACCTTTAATACTTTAAATGTTGGGTTAACTGTAGCTAAATCGGGCAATCGATTTAACGAAATTTTACCTGCTGTAGCTTCTAATTTTCCATTGTTTACCTTATCAGAAAGTACCATTAAAAGTTTAAATGCTATGCCACCAGTTGTGGGTTCTTTTGGCGATTATCAAATAAAAACCAACAGTTATATTTTATTAAATCAAAAAATAGGAAGTGTAGAAACTGAAAGTCCGTTAATGGTATTTTTTCAGGAAAATGGAAAAAAAGCGGCTGTATTAAGTGCCGAAGGAATTTGGAAATGGCGCATGCAAGATTTTTTAAGAAATAAAAATCATAATGCTTTTAATGAGTTGGTTAATAAAACGGTTCAGTTTTTATCGGTTAAAGAAGATAAAAGTAAGTTTAGAATAATTTCAGAAAATAATTATTTAGAAAATGAAGAGATTCTGTTTAATTCAGAATTGTATAACGACAGTTATGAGTTGGTAAATGACCCAGAAATTACCATTGATTTATTGGAAGAAAATGGAGGGCAATATAACTTTGTGTTTAGCAGAACAGCCAATGCTTATGTTTTAAATGCAGGAATTTTACCGCCTGGTTTTTACACTTATAAAGCTAAAGTTACTTATGGTACAAAAGATTATGTAGAAACTGGTCAATTTCAAATTAAGCAATTGCAGTTAGAAGCGAGTAATACAGTTGCCAATCATCAAATATTACAAAATATTGCACAAAAATTTGGCGGCAAATTATTTTATCCAAAACAACTTAAAGAGCTAGGTAATACTATTAATTCTAATGAAGATATTACACCTATTATTTACGAAGAAAACGATTTAAAAGAACTCATTAGTTTAAAATGGATTTTCTTTGTGCTACTAACTTTATTAAGTTTAGAGTGGTTTTTAAGAAAACGAAATGGAGCTTATTAATTTTTTTAAGTTCCCCTCTTGAGAGGGGTGATTTTGACTGTTCGTTTTTTGTTACGAAGAGAAAACAAAATCGGGGTGTGTTATAAAACAAAATATTAAAATGAATCCACAAACAATATTCAATATTATCACAACCATAATTGTTCTTAATTTTTTGTTAGAACGGTGGTTGGATTGGTTAAACGATAAAAACTCATCAGCAACTTTACCCGAAGAATTAAAAGGAATTTATGATGAAGAAAAATATGCCAAACAACGGGCGTATGATAAAGTAAAAGGACGCTTTTCGTTTGTTTCATCTACCTTTAGTTTTGTTTTAATTTTAGTGATGTTATTTTTAAATGGCTTTGCTTTTGTAGATGATTATGCAAAAACCATTACTCAGCACCCAGTGTTATTACCAATGGTGTTTTTTGCCATTTTAATGGTTGCTTCCGATATTTTAACAATACCATTTCAGTTGTACAGCACTTTTGTTATTGAAGAGAAATTTGGTTTTAATAGAACCACAGCTAAAACATACATTTTAGATAAAATTAAAGGAGCTTTAGTAGGAGCCATTATTGGTGGTGGAATTATGGCGTTGTTTATTTGGTTTTACAATACTACAGGGCAGTACTTTTGGTTATGGACTTGGGAAGCAGTTGCCATTTTTATGGTTTTAGCTACCATGTTTTATGCTTCTATTATTGTTCCGTTATTTAATAAGCTAACACCTTTAGCCGATGGCGAATTAAAAACTGAAATAACTGAATATTGTAAAAAAGTAGGTTTTAATTTGGATAATTTATTTGTTATGGATGGCTCAAAAAGATCATCTAAAGCCAATGCTTTTTTTAGTGGTTTGGGTTCAAAAAAACGAATTGTATTGTACGATACTTTAGCCAATGAATATTCTAAAGAAGAAATTACTGCAGTTTTGGCACATGAAATTGGTCATTATAAAAAGAAACACACCTTAACAGCTATGATAGTTGGAGTTTTACAAATGGGAGTAATGTTGTTTATTCTTTCTTTAGTAATTAATAAACCAGAGTTTTCGATGGCTTTAGGGGTGCAAGAAAAAAGTTTCCATATTGGGTTGCTGGTTTTTTCTATGATGTATTCTCCGCTTTCTATGGCAATTGGGGTGGTTATGAATGTTATTTCTCGTAAGAATGAATATGAGGCAGATAATTACGCTAAAACAACTTATAAAGCAGAACCATTGGTTAGTTCGCTTAAAAAACTTTCGGTAGATAGTTTGAGTAATTTAACGCCACATCCTTATGATGTGTTTATGAATTATTCGCACCCCACACTATTGCAACGAATAAAAGCGTTAAATACTAGTAGTTGAAATTTTAGATTAAAAAAAACCGTATAATATTAATGTTGCTAAATTGTTTGAAAATGAAAAAATCACTGTACAGTAAATTCTTAGTATTCTTCTTTTTATGTAGTTTAATAGTTCCTGTAACTGTTTCTTTACAATCGTGTAGTGGGCATAAATATAAAACCAGAAATGGTGGTAAGAGAATTAGCTCATCTGGAAAGGTAGGGAATAAAAGAAGTAAAAATAGACATGTTTGGGGAAAATAAATTGCTAGTTTTTATAACTTTATTTTGATAATAACGTAATAAATTAAAAACGTTTAAAATGTCTAAAAAAACAATTTCATTTTTATTAATACTTCTTTTTTTTGTAGGATTAGGATGCTCAAATGTTGGAAAACCTTCAAAACGGCACAAGGGTCAAAAAATTAATTCGAGTGGTAAAATGGCTCGTTATAAATAAGCTAAGTTTGGGATAAGGTTTATTATCTAGTTAAAGGTTAAAACCCTGCAATTTGATTGCAGTTACTTTAGTTTCTATAAATGTTTTAGCCACGAATACACGAATCAATTGTGTATTATTTCTGTATTTCACTAGGCATTTCATGAAGCAGACTTTCAGTCTGCAAATTAAAACTATGGATTTTCAATCCATAGTGTTTTATCATTTTCCAATAGTTTGCTTTTGTATAAAGCAAGTATAGTTAAGTTAGAAAAGCAATTTTAACATCTCTATACCTGTGAGATTAAGAAAGTGTTTTTTTTACAACATATTTTAGCTCAGGTAAAACCTCTTTTTCAAACCATTCGTTTTTGGCTTTCCATATATTGTTTCTTGGTGATGGATGAGGTAGTACAAAATACTTAGGCAAGTATGCCTTAAAGTTTTTAACGGTTTCTGTTAAGTTTTTTTGAGCTGTTTTACCTAAGTAATAATCTTGGGCATATTTTCCAATTAAAATAATTAATTCTATTTCTTTTAATTGACTGAGAATTGGATTGTGCCATAGAGGAGCACATTCTTTGCGTGGTGGTAAATCGCCCGATTTTCCTTTGCCAGGATAGCAAAATCCCATTGGTATTAACGCTATTTTTTCAGGATTGTAAAAGGTTTCGTCATCAATGTTTAACCAACTTCTTAAATTTTCTCCGCTTTTGTCATCCCAAGGAATACCACTTTTGTGTACTGCTAATCCTGGAGCTTGTCCAATAATAACAATTTTACTTTTTGGATGTGCGGTAAGTACTGGCCTTGTTCCTAGCTTTAAATGAACTGCACATTCTTTACATTTTACTATTTTATTGAGGAGCATTTTCATTCAGCTTTAAATGCCTCAATAATTTTAAGGTAACTGGTTTCATTAGCATATTCACGCTCCAATAATATTTTGCGTGTTTCAATTTCTTCTTGGGTAAACTCAAGGTTAAAAGTAGTTTTAATCGAATTTTTTAACTCTGTAATGTTTTGCTCAATTAAACAAAGTTTACCTAAAGAGGTTCCTTCAACCATTTTTGGGTTAACAATGCAATGCCTTCCGTTATAAAGCACGTTTAGAAGTTTTAGCTTTAACCCGGTAGCCTGTTCTGTATAAAGTAAATTAATTTGAGCGTTTGCAATAAGCTCATCCATTTTTTTATTGCTAGGATTTTTAATGAGTGTAATATTTTTATAACCTTTAATAAATTGAATAAGCTCTTTGTTTGGATTTAGTCCGGAAATTATTAATGGAATTTTAGAGTCTTTAAAAAGTTTTTTTATGATAAATGTTGCGGCATTAACATTTTCGGCTACACTTAAATTTCCGTGGTATAAAACGTAATCTCCTTTTCCGGGTTTAGCACTTATATTTTCGTTAGCATGAAAACCAGGAACAAAAACGGAATTTGTTTTAGGGTATTTTTTCTTAAAATAAGCTAAATCGGTTTCAGAAATGGCAAGGCATAAGTTTGCATTTTTAAGAATGGGTTCAAACTTTTTTAATTTTTTAGCTTCTGTTTTAAAGTAAGTTTTTTTTATTTTTTGTTGCTCAATGTTAGCGAGCTCGTTGTAGTAGTTGTGTTCAATGTTATGGTTTCTAACTATTTTAAAACGGTTTTTAAAATCGCTATCATTTAATAAATAACAACAATGTAATCCTTCAAATAAAATAGGGAAATCGTTTTTTAAAAGGTTGGTTTTTAAACGTTTAGAAATTCTTGATTTTACAATAAACGGCAATGCAGAAAGATGAGATTGAACACCTTTTTTACGTTTGTAATAGTTTACCGATGCACAATATTTATCGAGTTGATCTTGTTTGCCTCTTCCATATTCATAACAATGTAAATGCACTTTTATTCCTTTATTATGAAAATATTTTACTCTGTAAAATACATCAATAACACCACCATAATTGGCAGGGAATGGAACATCAAATGATATGATATTTATTTCAGTCAAAAGAGGTTTGAAATTACGGTTTTTTCATTTTCCCAATTCAATTTTAAGGCTGCTTTTTTTGCGTTTGTTTTCCAAACATCAGTTTGTTTGGGGTTGCTTAGCATTGCGTCAATTTTTGCAGCAATGTGTTTGGGGTCATGGTTTTCAATTATTCCACCAACCTCATGCTGTTTTACTAAAGTTGCCATTTCTGGAAGGTTAGAAACTAGTACTGGAATTTCTGCTTGTATATAATCAAATAATTTATTGGGTAAGGCAAAACGGTAGTTTAAACCAGCATCTTCTTCTAAACTTAATCCTAAATCGGCTTGCACGGTATAGCCGTGTAAGTTTTCTAGGGTAACTCGTCCAAATAAAATTACTTTGTTACTGAGTTTTTTTGTTTTAATAAGGTTTTCAATTTTAGGATAAATATCTCCATCGCCCAACAGGTATAAAATGGTATTATCTAAATATTGCATGGCGTTAACCATTTGCTCAATGCCTCTGTTTACGTTAATTGCACCTTGGTAAAGTATTATTTTTTTACCTGCTACTTTTATGTTTTTTGCTTGGGCAGATGGTTTGTTTAATGTGGGTACATTTCTTAAAAGGTTTACTTTTATGTTGTACTCTTTTTGGTAAAGGTTGGCAATAGATTGGCTAACTGTTAAAACATGGTTTGCTTTGGGAACCATTATTTTTTCTATGGTTTTCCAAAAGCCTTTAATAATTGGTCGGTTAACTAGTTCGGGTACTTCGGTAAAGTACTCATGACTATCAAAAATGAGTTTTATTTTTTTTATTTTAGCGTAAATAAAATTACAAGGAATGGTGTCTAAATCGTTGCTCCAAAGTATATTGGGTTGGTAGTATAGCATAAAAATAAATAACCGAAGGTTGTAGTTAAAATAAAATAATGGGCCTTTATTAAACCAAAGTTGAAAACGTTTGGTTTCATAATTTCGATAAATAAATTTACTGTATTTGTAATAGCGTCCAATAAGTAGCACATCGTAACCTAAATTGGTTAGGGTGTTACAAATTTTATCTGCTCGCTGATCGGTAGCTAAATCGTTGGTTACAGAAACTATTATTTTTTGTTTGGTCATTTTTTGGTAATAACTATTTTCAAAAATAGATTTTTTTTGATTTATCTACTCTTTATTATCTAGTTAAAGGTTAAAACCCTGCAATTTGATTGCAGTTACTTTAATTTCTATAAATGTTTTAGCCACGAATACACGAATCAATTGTATATTATTTCTGTACTTCACTAGGCATTTCACGAAGCAGACTTTCAGTCTACGAATTAAAACTATGGATTTTCAATCCATTGTGGTTTATTTTTTACTAAGAATAGTTAGGAAATTGGTTAAAATTGCTGTTAAATTGAAATGGTAAGCACTTTTTGGCTTAGGGATAGGAACGGCATCCTTTTTTTTGGGAAAAACTCTCCAAGAGTTATTGTGTGTGTAAAATCTCTTGGAGAGTTACAAAAAGAAAAAAAGATTTAGTGGATAGCCCGTTTAAAGCCCCAAATTAATATTTGTAAACAATAGAGTATGAATATTATTTTACGAATGTATGAGAATATGATGTGGATTAAATAAATTTGAGTTATGAAAAACGTTGCAATTATTGAAGGTGGTTATAGCCATGAAAAAATTATTTCTTTACAAAGTGCTGAAACGGTATTTAATAATATTGATAGTGAAAAATACAATGGTATTAAAGTTAGGATAGATGAAGAGGGATGGTTTGCTTTTGTAGGCGACAATAAAATTAAAATTGATAGAACTGATTTTTCTGCTGGAGCTATACGGTTTGATGTGGCTTTTATTGTAATACATGGTACGCCTGGCGAAGATGGAAAATTGCAGGCATATTTTGACATGTTGGGTATTCCTTACACCACTTGTAGCCACTTTGCAGCAACATTAACATTTAACAAGTTTGCGTGTAACAGGTATTTAAAAACTTTTGGAATTAAAGTAGCTGATGCAGTTTTGGTGCGTAAAAATGAAGCGATTAATACTCAGGAAATAGTAGCAAAAGTTGGATTACCATGTTTTGTAAAGCCCAATGATGGTGGGAGTAGTTTTGGGGTTACAAAAGTGAAAAATGAAACGGAATTGCAAACAGCTATTGAATTGGCTCTAGCTCACGGAACTCAGGCTATTGTTGAGCGTTTTATGGAGGGGAGAGAGGTAACCAATGGGATTTATAGAAACAAAGATGGCTTTGTTTCTTTACCTATTACAGAAATTGTAACTACCAATGATTTTTTTGATTTTGAGGCAAAATATAAAGGAGAATCGGAAGAGATAACTCCTGCCGATTTAACGGATGAATTAACTGCTAAAGTAAAAGCGGTAACCACACAAATTGTTGAGTTATTAGCTATGAATGGGATTGCACGTGCCGATTATATTATACAAAATAATGAGCCTTATTTAATTGAAATTAATACGGTTCCGGGTATGAGTGCGGCAAGTTTAATTCCGCAAATGGCAGCGCATCAAGGAATTTCTTTAAAACAGTTGTTTAATGAGGTTTTGGAGCTTGCTATAGTTTAGAAAGATATTCAATTAACTTTTTGGTTGCTTTACCTCTGTGGCTAATCTTGTTTTTTTCGTCTAAATTCATTTCAGAAAAAGTAGTGTTAAGTTCCTTAGGTTTAAAAATCGGGTCATAACCAAAACCTTCTGAACCGCTTTTAGTTGTGGTAATTTCTCCTTGAGCAATTCCCTCAAAAAGAGATGTTTTTCCATCAATAATTAAAGCAATTACTGTTTTAAAATGTGCATTTCTGTTAGTGCTGTTTTTTAGCTCAGTTAGCACTTTATCCATATTGTCGTTAGCATTTCTTTGCGGCCCTGCATAACGAGCAGAATAAATTCCTGGCTCTCCGTTTAAGCTTTCAATTTCTAAACCAGTATCATCAGCAAAACAATTGTAACCATATTTATCGTAAACGTACTGTGCTTTTTGTAGTGCATTCCCTGCAATGGTATCAGAAGTTTCAGGAATATCTTCGGTACAGCCAATATCTGTTAAACTTAATAACCGAATAGAAGCTGGAAGTAATTGTTTAATCTCTTTAATTTTATTAGCGTTATTGGTAGCTGAAACAAGTTGCATATTTTTTTTATTTGATAAGCAAAGGTAAAGTATTAAAAGATATTTTTTTAAATAAGCCTTAATAACAAATTTTTAATTTACACGGCATAGCGTTAGTAGTGAAAATAGCCTACAAAATTGTCTTTACTTTCTATGAAAGCCTTAAAAAATAGTATGAAATTTTTCTTGAATAAGATTATTTACTAAATATTAATGCTAAATGACTTAAGTTTAATATATTTGCACTTATGCACAAAAAGATATTACCATTTTTATTGATATTTTTTATTTCTATTACTTCTTATAGTCAATATAGAATTGACTATGGGGTTTCTCTTGGCGCTTCAAATTATTTAGGAGAGTTTGGAGGTGGAGAAGGAGAAGGACGAGATTTTGTTCTTGATATGGAATTGAGTTTTATGAGATGGACTGCAGGAGGATTTTTTAGGTATAGATTAGCTCCAAAAGCAGCAGTAAAAGGATCTTTAAATTATATAAGATTAACTGGGGATGATAAAAAATCTGATAACCCTGCAAGAAAAGCAAGAAACTTAAACTTTAAAAATGATATGTTTGAGTTTATTGTTACTGGTGAATTTTATGTGTATCAAATTAGAGATTTAGGAAAAACAGGCAGATATGAAAATGATTTTAATCTTTATTTATTTGCAGGTGTAGGTGCTTTTTATAGTAACCCTATGGGGCAAAGCACTTCAGGAGAATGGGTTGCTTTAAAACCTTTAGCTACTGAAGGAGCTTCTTATAGTAACATTAATTTAACAGTGCCTGTTGGGTTAGGTTTTTATTACACATTACAAAAAAAATATAGAGTTGGTTTAGAAATTGGTTGGAGAACCACTTTTACAGACTATATTGATGATGCAAGTGGTACTTATGCTTATGATTATGATGGAATTTCAAATAAAACAGATGCTCGTTTGTTAAATCAAATAAATTCAGAGTTTTATCAAGGAGAAAATGGTTTATTGCCTACTAATTATGATGCTGGGAGTAAAAGAGGTAATCCTAATAACAAAGATTCTTATATGACTGCCACAGTTAATTTAAGTTGGGCTATTAGAGGTAAAAGTAGATTTTATAAATCTAATCATGGATGGGTGTTAGGAAGAAGAAGAAGTAAGTCTAAACCAAAATTTTAAACAAATAAAGCATAAAAAAAAGGTCTTGAATTTTTCAAGACCTTTTTTTATGCTTTAAAATTACGTTTAGTGTTTTTCCATACCACCTTTTTGGCAGCAGTTAGGAAGGTTGTCATAAGCTTTTTTATCTGCTTTTATATCATCAGCATCATAGCCAATAGCACTAATTGCTTTACGTATTTTTTCTGGAGTTGTTTTGGCTAATTTATATTTAACGGTAATGTTTGCAGACTCTACATCTAAGTTAGCTGATGCAATGCCTTTTTCGTAAGCCATTGCTTTTTCTATTCGTGCTTTACACATTTCGCATTGAGCTGTTGTTTTTATAACAATAGTATCATGTTTTTTAGTCTTTTGAGCTGTTGCTTTGTTTGTGCCTAATGCTAAAATTGAAATTAAAAGAAGTGTTGCTATTTTTTTCATGGTTTAAATTTTTGGTTTTATAATTTGAACAGTGTTCGTTATTTAATTTTATAGCGTAATCCAAAATAAATGTTTCTTCCCATTATTGGACCCCAAATCATAGAAGCATCAAAATTTGAGCCATTAGGGTTATTTGCAGCTATAATTGGATTATCTTGTTTGTAATCTAAAATGTTTTCTGCCCCTCCATAAACTTCAAACTTTTTAAATGTTCTGGTTATTTGCCCGTTAAGTGTGTAGTATGATTCAGACTTTTGGCTAATTACATTTTCTGATAAATTAGTTGCTGTATTTGGTATTCTACTCACATCAAACCAATGACCAGTTAAATCAAATTTCCACTTATCAAAATTAGTAATGTAGCCAATGTTAACTAAAACTCTGTTTTTAGGTGTTAAAGGCTTATCTTTTAAAGTACCATTATAGGTAGTTTTAATTTTGTACCATTTGTAAGCTGCTTTTAATTCTAAAGCTTTAGTTATTTCAACAGAATACTCGGCTTGTAAACTGTGCGAAAAAGATTTTCCGTCTAAATTATAAAAAGAAATTTCTCTTGGGTTTTCCATATCTACAACAACCTGATTAGTAAAATCGGTATAATAATAATCTAAAGAAAAGGTCATTTCTTTTTCAGCAATACTAAAAAGGTGAGTAATACTTGTACCATAATTCCACGCAATTTCAGGTTTTAAGTTGTTTGCATTTAAAATAATGTTTCTTGCACTTGCCATTGTTCCTGAGTTCTCTATAATAGGGTTAGCAGTTCTAAAACCTCTACCAGCCGATAATCTAAAGGCAGATTTCTCAGTAAAATTATATTTGTAATGTGCTCTTGGAGTTATAAAAGCACCAAATTCATTATGATGATCTGCTCTTAACCCTAATACTAAAGCTGTTTTTTTCTCATCATTATAAGCGTACTCAACAAAAGCTCCAGGTACACTTTCTACCTTTCCAAATTTGTAAGAATTGTTTAAATTTTTATCATAGTTATCATAAACATAACTACCACCCATTTTTATTTTATGATCGGTTGTTCCTATAATGGTTTGATAAATTAAATTAGCATAACCACTGTATTGCAAAGCATCATAAGTTTTTTGTCCGTATTTAGATTCATGATTATGAATTCTGAAACTATTTACAAACCCTATGCTTTTGTAGGGCTTTTCAGGAAACAAGAAACCATTTTTTGTAAAAGCTTCAAATTGTTTGGTTTTTACACCAATATAGTAAAGAGGCTCTAACTCGTTGGCATCAATTTGTCCAGCACTTAAATCATCATAAACAGCTCTAAATCCAGCCTGAAACATTCGTTTCTTTCCTTTGTATTTCCAACGGTTAAAAACGTTGTATTGCGTTCGTAAAGGGTGGTCATGAAAATTATCATTATTCTTATCATGTTTAATACTTTGATCGCTAACATGAAGCATCGTCATAGTACTCCATTTATCATTTAGTTTTTGAGCAGCTTGTAAATTAATTTCACCTCTACTCATTGTATTTCCATAAAGGTTTAAATAAAGCCTATCTGCTTCATCAGGTTTTTGTAATTCTATGTTAATCTGACCAGTAATAGATTCGTAGCCATTTATTACAGAACCAGCTCCTTTTTTTATTTGTATTGATGAAGCCTGTGTTCCTGGTACAAAAGTTAATCCATAAGCAGTAGATAAACCTCTAATTAGTGGAATGTTTTCGTATTGTGTTTGAGTGTAAATACCATCTAAACCTAACATCTGAATTTTTTTAGTTCCAGATACGGCATCCGTAAAATTAACATCAACAGAAGCATTGGTTTCAAAACTTTCAGAAATATTACAGCAAGCAGCTTTTTCAAATTCTTTACCAGTTAATGTTTCAACTTGTATAGGGTCTATGGTATTGATAAAAGTACCAGATTGTTTTTCGGCTACTTCAAATTCTTCCAAACCAATAGTATTGTTAAGTATTATTTTTAAATTTTTTTGGTAAGCTTTTAATGTAATAGTATCTGTTTGATAGCCTACAAAACTTATTATTAATGAAGCAGGGTAAGAGGCAGGTTCAGCAATAGAAAATTTTCCATTTTCATCAGCAACTACCCCTAGTGTAGTGTTTTGCCAATAAATGTTGGCTAAAGCAACGGTTTCTTTGTTGTTGTCTTTTACTGTTCCAGTAATGCTTTTTTGAGCTGTAAGCCCTAGTGTAAAAGCAATAAACGTAAGTGTTATAATTAATTTATTTTTCATAATTCTTTTTTGTAAGATGAATAATTATTGATCTTAAATGTGATAAATATCACAGACTTACCCTTTAAAAGAGTAAGTAAAAAAGAATTCTATATTCTAAAAACTTGAACTACTTTAAGCAGTTCAAATCCACTAGGTGGAGGAAGGTTGGTGTATGTGTTAAAGTCGTTTTTGTTAAGGACTTTATTCTTAGTAATTGTAGTTGTTAAAGTTGTTGTAAGCGTTGGGCTTAAAACGTTATAGTTTTGAGCGTTAGTATTCGAGTCGAAATCAAAATCAAGAGTAAAGCTATTAAATGCACAACATTTTTCGGAGATTGAACAATTTGATTGTTGTTCATTACAATCATCAAAATCTGATAAGCTAATTTGAGTATTACCACTCAATAAGCACTCTATTTTATACACACTAAATTGAAGTGTAGATACCAATAAAATTAATATCATCGTAAAACTTAATGTGTATTGTAAGAATTTTTTCATAAAAAATATGAATACAAAGATACAAAAACAGGTGTAACAATTTATTGAATTACTATAAAGAGCTTACTTTTTAACAATTTTTAATGTTTGTAACCCTAGCTCGTTTGTAAAATGGACGAGGTAAATTCCATTAGAAAAGCCGCTTAAATTTAAGTAAACACTATTGGTAGTAACATTTTTTTGAATTAACACTTTGCCAAGCAAACTAACTAATTTTATGTTGGCATTTTGGGTAGCGTTATTTCCTAAATCTATTTTAATTTGGTTAGAGCTAGGATTAGGGTAGGCTGTAATTTTGCTTGTTTTGTTAGTTAATTCAGAAACACTTGTGAGGTCAATTCCTTTATAAAAAGCTGCACCACCAGCGTAATTACCAATTACTAAATCAGGAAAGTTATCACTGTTAACATCATTAATAGTTACTTTAGAATTGATGCCTTCCCAAATATTTAGATAGTTAGAATCGATAGAGAAAGTTCCATTTAAGTTTCCATCAATATTAGAAAATCGATAAATATTACCATTAAACGATCCAGAGAGCATGGTGTAAACACCATTTTCATCATAAATGTTAGGGCAGCTATTTCCTATAAACTCGTTATGTTTTTTGGTGTTAACATCGCCTAAAGAATCTGTTATTAAAGTAAAAGTTGGAAGAGCTGCTGTGCCAGTATTTTTATAATAGCTAAAATATCCATTTTGCTTTCCGATAACTAAATCTAGTTTACCATCTTTATCCAAATCTATTATTTGAGGAGCAGCATTAGCAGTTACATTAATGTTAAAATATTCTGTTTGGTTTAGTACAAAATTAGCAGCGCTTCCTGCATTAGCAGTATTCTCAAAGTAATGTAAGTAGCCTTTGTAATCTCCAATAATTAAATCTTTATCGCCATCATTATCTAAATCTCCAAAAGTAGGAATGAGCCTGAGTGTTTTTTTATTATTGATAACATCTAAATTAAGTGATGAAATGTTAATGTAGTTAGAATCTATTAGCGTAAAAGCTGGGTTGTTTTGGGTTCCTGTATTTTGGTATAGCCAAAATGTTGCTTTGTAAGATTCTGGTAAAGAATTGTTAAAAATGCCATAATTACCGATTACAAGATCTTTTAAACCATCGTTATTATAATCAAAAAAAGTAGGGAAAGAGCCTTCGCCAACCTCTATCATACCATCTTGCAAAAATGCTTTTGACAAAAAATTAAAATTAGGATTATTGTTTAGGTTGTTATTGTTATAGAGCCAATTGTTGTTGGTGTTTTCGTTAGATGCGGTGCTGTTTGTAGAACAAATTAAATCCTTAATTCCATTATTATTAACATCAATGTAAAAGCCCGCAACAAAATGTTCAATTTTTACTGCTTGTGTATTTAAATTGTTTTCAGGAAAATTTAATTCCTGATGGGTTACTGAAGATGCTGTTAAATTAGTACTTACATCATTATTGGTAAGCAGTAATAGGTTGTTGTATGAGTTTCCTCCTAAAATTAAATCTTTACTATTATTACCATCAATATCTAAAGTTAAAAAAGAAGAACCACCAAGATGTTTATTGTTATTGATTGTTTTTTCTGGATTTGCGATATTGATAAAACAAGTATCGTAAAACAAAACTTTATTTAAGTTAGGATCTTCCTTAAAAAATCCCCAACATCTGTTTGCCAATTGAAAATCGAGTTGACTACAATCGCCATTTTTTTCCATGCTAAGATTTTTGTGGTATTCTGCACGCCCACCAATAATACTTAATGTTAAGATGTCTAAATCTCCATCATTATCAATGTCATCAAAAGCAGGTAAATTAGCGGAATTAACATAAAGGTTAGAAAAACTTGGGTTGGTAGAATCTGGCTGAAAATCGGAATAAATTTGATTGGTATCTATAGTAAAATTTAATTGGCTGGTAGATGTGTTGGTATATGTTCCAATTCCACCATCAGAAGAATGAAAAATATCTATTTTTCCATCACAATTAAAATCTCTTAGCAAAACCCAATCGTGTAATCCTTTAGGAAAAAATTGAATATAAGAGGGGTCGTAAGTGTATTCTATCTGATTTGCTAACCCTGAATTAATGTAGGTAGAAATTCGATTACCAGTTCTATCAAAAGCAAATAAATCGTTAATTCCATCTAGGTTTAAATCTATTTCGGAAAATTGTATGGCATTTAAACCTCCAGCCCAAGGGTTTTTTAAGGTATCTCCATTAATGTTTAATACTGTAATGTTTCCATCTCTTACAAAGCTTTGTTGTGCGTTTGTAATAGAAGAAATAGATAGGCTAAACAATAGGGCTAAAAAAAGTTTCATGAAGTAATTTTTGAAGAATAAAATTACATAAAAAAGAAGCTGCAATCTTATTCTTATTTACCTTTGTAAAAAACAAATAACGATGGAAACAAAACAAGCACCTTTTACAATTTACGCAGAAAGTACCCCTAACCCAAATACTATGAAATTTGTAGCCAATAGGTGGTTGGTTACAAACGATAAATCTTATGAGGTGTTGGCTAACGAACGCGTTGGTGGGCCATCTCCTTTAGCAGAAAAACTATTTAGCTTTCCATTTATAAACGGAGTTTTTATAGCGGGTAATTTTGTTACCATAACAAAAGCTGAAACTATTGAATGGCAAGATGTAATGATAGAATTAAGAGATTTTATTTCTGATTTTTTGAATACAGAAGGAATGGAAGTTATTCGTGAAGATGTTTTAAATCAAACAGAGGAGAAGGTAGAAGAATCTGTAAATGCTGATGGTACTGTTGCTGCTAAAACCGATTTAACCGATTTTGATAAGAAAATTGTTGAAATTTTAAATGAATACATTAAACCTGCAGTAGAAAGTGATGGTGGAGCAATTGAGTTTCATTCTTATGACGCTGGTTTAGTAAAGGTAATTTTAAAAGGAGCTTGTAGCGGGTGTCCATCATCTACAGCAACACTTAAAGGAGGAATAGAATCTTTATTAAAAAGTATGTTGCCAGAAGTTAAAGAGGTAGAGGCAATTAACGGGTAATTAATATTCTAAAATACTTTTTACAGCTTCTTCATAAACTTTTTTTATAGCGTTTTCAATATTATCTAGAAAAATTTTATTGAAAATAATAAAACTAGGTTTTAATCCTGGATTCCCGTTTTCACGGGAAACGGAGTTTTAAATAGAGCTACTGAAATATT
>JBMYXB010000038.1:0-19037 GCA_049608005.1 Vicingaceae bacterium | reverse complement strand
CCCGAGACATCGGGGATCTAGTAAAAGAACAAGTCTTAATGAATAAATATTTTGTTTATATACTTGCTAGTAAAAGAAATGGAACCCTTTATATTAGTGCAACAAATGATTTAGAAAAAAGAATATTTGAACATAAAAACAAAATTTTTAAAGGGTTTACCCAAAAATATAATGTAACTCAATTAGTTTACTTTGAAGAATTTGATAATTCGGATGAAACCTTTACAAGAGAACGAAGATTGAAAAAATGGAATAGAGCTTGGAAATTAATACTTATTGAAAAAGAAAATCCAAGATGGAAATATATATCTGAAGAATGGGTTTAAACTTATGCTATACTGGATCCCCATTTTCATGGGGAAAGAGATTTGAATAGTTCCCCGAGACATCGGGGATCCAGAAAAGAGAGTTGTATTTAGATAAAATTAATGTGGCTAACGAATAGTCTGGATCCCCACTTTCGTGGGGAACTATTTTAACTTATTTCCCCGATATATTGGGAACCCAGAAAAAAATAAAGTATAAAAAAAGTCCGAATGATAATCATCCGGACTTTCAATAACAGAGTTTCTGTTTTATTTTTTAGCTGCAGCTTTCTTTGCAGGAGCTTTTTTTGCTGCGGCTTTTTTAGCAGGAGCTTTTTTAGCAGCAGGTTTTGTAGCAGGAGCTGCTTCTTTTTTAGGAGCTGTTTTTTTTGCTTTTGGCTTAGCAACGTAAGCTGAAGCTTTCTTTTTCTTTCTTGTTACACCGTAAGAACCCGATGAAATTTTACCTTTTTTAGTTTTTTGATCTCCTTTTCCCATTATATAAAATTTTTAATTGTAAATATCTGTTCATCAAATATATAAAAAGAAGAGGATTTTTAAAATTAATTGACAATCAATTTATTTGGTTTTGAAATGCTTAAACAACTCCTTTTAAAAAAAGTAATTTTTGCTTAACTTCGCAAGACTTCAAAAAATGAGGTTGATAATTTTTCTATTTTCAACTTCTTAAAAATAAATTGATAATGAGCAACAGTACTACAGAAACAGCATCAACAAAAATATCTAAAGATAAATTTAAGGCATCTGTTCTTGAAGATTATCGTTTGGTTTACATGAGTAGAGAAACTTCTTATTTAGGAAGAAGAGAAGTACTTACTGGTAAGGCTAAATTTGGAATATTTGGAGATGGTAAAGAGTTGCCACAAATTGCTTTAGCAAAACAATTTAAAGAAGGAGATTTTAGATCTGGTTATTACCGAGATCAAACCATTATGATGGCCATTGGTCAATTAACTGTGCAGCAGTTTTTTGCTCAATTGTATGCACATACTGATGTAAATGCAGAACCAGCTTCTGCCGGAAGATCAATGAATGGGCATTTTGGTACAAGAAGTTTAAATGAAGATGGAAGTTGGAAAGATTTAACAAAGATAAAAAACTCATCCTCTGATATTTCGCCTACTGCTGGTCAGATGGCTAGGTTATTAGGTTTAGGTCAAGCTTCTAAAGTATATAGAAACAATAAAGATTTAGCTTCTTTTACAAAGTTTTCTAATAAAGGTAATGAAGTTGCTTTCGGAACAATTGGTGATGCCAGTACTTCTGAAGGTCCTTTTTGGGAAGCAATTAATGCAATGGGAGTTATTCAAGTTCCTGTTGTAATGTCGGTTTGGGATGATGGACAAGGAATTTCTGTTCCTAAAAAATATCAAACTACTAAAGAAAGTATTTCAGAAGTTTTAAAAGGATTTCAAAGAGAAAACGGAAGTAACGGTTTTGAAATTCTTAAAGTAAGAGCATGGGATTATCCTGCTTTAGTAGCAACTTACGAAAAAGCAACAAAAATTGCTAGAGAAGAACATTGTCCGGTTTTAGTGCATGTAGAAGAGGTAACTCAACCACAAGGACACTCAACATCAGGTTCTCATGAAAGATACAAATCAAAAGAAAGATTAGAGTGGGAAGCAGAATACTGTTGTGTAAAGAAATTTAAAGAATGGATTCTTGAAAATAAATTAGCTACAGAAGAGGAATTAGTAGCAATAGAAAAAGAAGGAAAAAAAGAAGTGTCAGCACAAAAACGTGCTGCGTGGACGGCTTATTTAAACCCAATTAAAGAAGAACAAACAACTGTTATAGGTTTAATAGAAAATGTTGCTGAAGCAAGTAGTAATGCGTCTTTTATTACTCCTTTAATAACTGCTTTAAAAGGAAATACAGAGCCAATTAGAAAAGATATTATTGCTGCAGCTAAAAAGGTTTTAAGAATTACAAGAGCAGAAAACATTGCCGCAAAAACTGAATTAACCAACTGGTTAACCGCTTCAAAAATTGCCAATCACGATAGATATAGCTCTACTTTATTATCTGAATTTGAAACTTCTCCAATGAATGTTGAAGAAGTAAAACCAATTTTGACTGATAAAATGGAAGATGGTAGAATTATTTTAAGAGATAATTTTATTAAGATTTTTGAAAACTACCCAGAGGTATTAACTTTTGGAGAAGATACTGGAAATATTGGGGGTGTAAATCAAAGTTTAGAAGGATTACAAGAACAGTTTGGAGAGTTAAGAGTTTCTGATACAGGAATTAGAGAAAATACAATTGTAGGACAAGGAATAGGAATGGCTTTAAGAGGTTTACGACCAATTGCTGAAATTCAATATTTAGATTACCTTTTATATTGTATTCAAATAATGAGTGATGATTTAGCTACGCTTCAATACAGAACTAAAGGTGGGCAAAAAGCACCGTTAATTATTCGTACTCGTGGGCACCGTTTAGAAGGGATTTGGCATTCTGGTTCTCCAATGGGAATGATTATTAATGCGGTAAGAGGAATGCATGTTTGTGTACCAAGAAACTTAACCGATGCTGCTGGTTTTTACAATACTTTACTAAAAGGAGATGATCCTGCTTTAGTAATAGAACCATTAAACGGTTACAGAACAAAAGAAAAAATGCCATCTAATTTAGGAGAGTTTACAATGCCTTTAGGTATTCCTGAGGTGGTTGCTGAAGGAAGTGATATTACCATTGTTTCTTACGGATCTACGTGTAACTTAGCCGAACAAGCGGTTAAACAATTGTTAGAAGTAGGTATTTCTGCCGAATTAATTGATGTGAAAACATTATTGCCTTTTGATATTAACCATGCAATTGCAGCATCTTTAGAAGCAACAAATAGATTGTTGGTGGTTGATGAAGATGTTCCTGGTGGAGCTGCAGCATACATTTTAGATAAAATATTGGTAGAGCAAAAAGGGTATTATCATTTAGATTCTGAACCTGTAACATTAACTTCTAAAGCACACAGACCAGCTTATGGAACGGATGGAGATTATTTTTCTAAGCCAAGTGCTGATGATATTTTTGATGCTGTTTATTCAATTATGAATGAAGCAGATGCTAAACAATATCCTTCTATTTATTAAATTTAACTTTTGAAACATCAACTGAACAATATTATCTCTTTTAGAACGTACTTTAGCGTACAATTGCATAAGGTATTGATGAAAAATTTAATAATTGTTTTTTTAGTGTTGATTTCGTTTGTTGGTAATGCTCAAATAGGAGGAACCAACACGTATGAATTTTTAAATATTCCTATTTCAGCAAGAGTTGCAGGTTTAGGAGGGAGTGTTATTGCTGTTTCTGATAATGACCCTACTTTAGCTATAAGTAACCCATCTTTATTAAATAAAGAGATGAACGGAATGCTTACCTTTTCTTATCTTAATTACTTTGCTGATATTAATCATGGTTTTTTCTCTTACAACAGAGATTTTAAAAAGGTTGGTACATTTTCGGCAGGCATAAGATATTTAGATTACGGAAAATTTGTGGAGGCAGATGAGGGAGGAAACGAATTAGGCAGTTTTACAGCTGCAGAGTATGCGTTTATTTTGGGTTGGGGTAAACAAATTGATTCTTCGTTTTCTGTTGGGGCTAATTTAAAACCAATTTATTCTAAATTATACACTTACAATTCTTTTGGTATTGCATTTGATTTTTCCGCCACTTATTATAATAAAGCAAAAGAATTTACTGCAGCTATAGTCTTTAAAAATGTTGGGGCTCAAATTAGTCCGTATGTGGAGGGAGGAGAAAAAGAACCCATACCTTTTGAAATTCAAGCAGGAATTTCTAAAAAGTTTAAACACGTTCCTTTTCGTTTATCTGTAGATCTTATTCAATTACAAAATTGGAACTTGGCTTTTAATGACTCTTTAGTTGCCACTAATAACAGTACTAATTTAACTGACGAACAAAAATCAGAAAGAAATAAAACAAGCTTTATTGATGAGACTTTTAGGCACCTAGTTTTTGGAGGCGAATTTGTTCCTTCTAAAAGTTTTATGTTACGTTTTGGCTTTAATTATAAAAGAAGAACAGAATTGGCACATGATGTAAAACCAGGATTAATTGGATTTAGTTGGGGGATAGGTTTTAGAATTAAAAAAATCCATATCAGTTACGGAAGTGCAAAATATCATTTAGCAGGTCCTTCAAATCACTTTACAGTTAGTACTAATTTATCAGAATATTATAGGAAAGGAGCAACACCAAAACCTCCAAAGCAGAAAAAAATAAAAACAAAGAAGACTAAAGAAAAGAGGGTAAAGAATAAAGAGAAAGGGTAGTTTTTGCGGACTTTGCGAAAACTTAAAATTCTTTACGGTTAAACTTTTAATGATATGGGTAAAATTATTGTAGCTATTGATGGATATTCTTCTTGTGGAAAAAGTACACTTGCCAAACAAATAGCTAAAGAAAAAGGATATATTTATATTGATACTGGTGCGATGTACCGTTCAATTGCTTTGTATGCTTTACGCAAAAATATTATTTCAGATACTCATTTTGATGAACAAGCATTAATCAATTCACTTTCAAAAATTAATGTTTCATTTTCTTACAACCCAGCATTAAATGCATCAGAAACCTATTTGGATGGAGAAAATATTGAAAAAGAAATTAGAGGAATATCTGTTTCTAACCAAGTAAGTAAAATAGCACAAGTAAAAGAGGTTAGAGCTAAATTAGTTGAAATACAGAGAGAACTTGGTAAAGCAAAGGGGTTGGTAATGGATGGTAGAGATATTGGTTCTGTAGTTTTTCCGGATGCTGAACTAAAAATATTTATGACTGCCGATTATAAAGTTAGAGCACAACGTAGATTTGATGAGTTGCAAGCAAAAGGAGATGATATTTCTTTTGAAGCTGTTTTAGAAAATATTACCAATAGAGATAATGATGATACAAGCAGAAGCGAAAACCCTTTGATTCAAGCAAAAGACGCTATTGTTATTGATAACTCTGAAATTACACCCCAAGAGCAATTAAAAATTGCATTAAAACTTGTAAACGACAAAATTTCTGTTGTTTAACTCTTATTTTGTTTAAATATTCTTAATTAGAGCGTGTATTTAAGTGAAATACCACGATAATTATTGGTAATTTTATGAAATGATAAAAGAAGAGGAAAAGTCAATGGATATAGTAAGTAGCATCGAAATAGAAAGAACAAAAGAATCAAAATTACCACAAGTAGATTTTAACAACATACAGTTTGGAAAACAATTTTCAGATCACATGTTTGTGGCAGATTATAAAGATGGAGAATGGAAAGATTTAAAAATCACACCGTATGCTCCAATATCTTTAAGTCCTGCTTGTGCAGCAATACATTATGGACAAGCTGTTTTTGAAGGTATGAAAGCTTACAAAAATGATGAAGGCCAAATTTTTCTTTTTAGGCCAGAAGAAAATGCTAAAAGAATAAATAAATCTGCTTCAAGAATGTGTATGCCCGAATTTCCTGAAGAAATGTTTATGGAGGCAGTTAAAGAGTTAATAAAAATTGATGCTGATTGGGTTCCTGCAATAGAAGGTTGTTCATTATACATTAGGCCATACATGTTTGCAAGCGAAGAACTTTTAGGGGTTCGCCCTGCCGATGAATACAAGTTTATGATTTTTACATCTCCTGTAGGAGGATATTACCAAGATGAAATTCATGTAAAAATTGAGACAGAATATACACGTGCCTCAGAAGGAGGGGTTGGATATGCAAAAGCAGCAGGAAATTATGCAGCATCTTTATATCCAGCAAAATTAGGTCAAGAACAAGGCTTTCGTCAGTTAATTTGGACGGATGCTAAAGAACATAAATACATTGAAGAGTCTGGAACTATGAACATTATGTTTCATATTGGAGATAAATTAATTACTCCTTTTACCGATTTAAAAACAACTTTAGCCGGTATTACTAGAGATAGTGTTTTAACATTAGCAAAAGAATTAGGTGTTAAAGTAGAAGAACGCAAAGTTTCTGTTGCTGAAGTTGTTGAAGCCATTAAAAATGGAACATTAAAAGATGCTTTTGGAACAGGGACAGCAGCTACATTGGCTCAAATATCATCCATTACTTACAATGATGAAAGGTTACAATTGCCACCATTAGAGAGTAGAACATTATCTAATGAAATAGGGCAAATTATACAAGATCTTAAACGTGGTAAGGCTGAAGATACACACAATTGGATTTACAGCGTTTAACTCATATTAAAATATAATAAAAATGAATACAAAATCGTCTGAAAATTAACTTTTTAGACGATTTCGTTTTTTATTTAAAGTCTAAAATAAAAAAAGCAAGTTCATAAGAACTTGCTTTAGTGACCCTGTAGGGATTCGAACCCCAAATCTCCTCGGCCGTAACGAGGTGCATTATCCAGTTGTGCTACAGAGCCATTTTTTAAGAGTGCAAATATAGAAATAAGCTTTTTATTTAAGCTCAATTTATCTACAAAAAAATAAAATTAATTGAAATGAATTACAATGTTGTTAACTCTAGTATAATTAATCAGTTAAAAACTATTATTGGAGATACTTATGTTTTGTACGATGTAGAAAATTTAGAAAAATACGCTCATGATGAAACAGAAGATTTATTTTTTTATCCAGAAGTAGTTGTAAAACCAAGAAGTGCATCAGAAATTGCTGAAATTTTTAAAATTTGCAACAAAGAAAATATTCCTTTAACACCACGAGGAGCAGGAACAGGGTTGAGTGGAGGAGCTTTACCAGTTAATAAAGGAATTTTGCTTTCTATGGAGCGTTTTAATTCCATTTTAGAAATTGATGAAAGAAATTTACAAGCAACAGTAGAACCTGGGGTTATTACAGAGGTTTTTCAAAATACGGTACAAGAAAAAGGATTGTTCTATCCACCAGACCCGGCAAGTAAAGGTAGCTGTTTTATTGGCGGAAATTTAGCTGAAAATTCTGGAGGACCAAAAGCAGTTAAATATGGCGTAACAAAAGATTATGTTTTAAACCTTGAAGTAGTTTTGCCCACAGGAGAAATTATTTGGACAGGAGCTAATGTTTTAAAAAACTCTACGGGTTATAATTTAACCCAATTAATGGTTGGTAGCGAAGGAACACTTGGAGTAATTACCAAAGCAGTATTTCGTCTAATACCTTATCCCATACATAATTTATTGATGTTGGTTCCTTTTTATGCTGCCGAAGAAGCTTGTATAGCAGTGTCTGCTATTTTTAGAGCAGGTGTTACACCTTCAGGAATGGAATTTATGGAGCGTGATGCATTGATTTGGGGTGCAGAATACATTGGAGACGAATCTATACAAATACCAGAAAATATACAGGCACATTTACTTATAGAGGTAGATGGAAACAATAAAGAAGTCCTTTATAATGATTGTGAAACAATTTATAAAGTTTTAGAAGATTTTAATTGTGATGAAGTTTTATTTGCAGAAGATGCTGTTCAAAAAGACAAACTTTGGAAAATTAGAAGAGTAGTTGGAGAAGCCGTAAAAGCAAAATCTATTTACAAAGAAGAAGATACCGTAGTACCTAGAGCAGAATTACCTGTTTTACTAAATGCCGTTAAATCTATTGGAGATGATTATGGTTTTAAATCTGTTTGTTACGGACATGCTGGAGATGGAAATTTACACATCAATATCATAAAAGGAAATATGTCTGATGAGGATTGGGATAATAAATTGTCAGAAGGAATTAGAGCACTCTTTAAAGTGTGTATTGATTTAAAAGGTACTATTTCGGGAGAACACGGAATTGGTTATGTTCAAAAAGAGTATATGGATATTCCTTTTAATACGGTAGAAATCAGAATTCAAAAAGACATTAAAAAGTTGTTTGACCCTAATTTTATAATGAACCCAGGGAAGATTTTTAACTAAAAAAGTCCCGATTTTATCGGGACTTTTAAAATTCAAAGGCATTTTAGAGATTTTCTATTTTTAACTACCTATCTAATTAATTTTAAAACAATCTCTATAATATAAACGCATAAAAGTAGTAAAAGGTTGCATGCGGTTTTTTTTATAAATAGCTAAATAAACCAAGGCTCTTTTTTTTATGTAGAATATGTATTTTTGTTGTAATTAAAATTAGATAGATGTCGATAGAATTATTAAAAGAATCAATTACAGATACAACCTTATTAAAAATTACAGATAAAGTAAAAAACGAAGAGCGAATTACTTTTGATGAGGGTGTTTATTTGTTTGATAATGCTGAGGTAAGTTATTTAGGGGCTCTAGCAAATCATATCAGAGAAAAACGACATGGAAATAAAACTTATTTCAACAAAAATTTTCATATCGAACCAACTAATATATGTGTGTTTGATTGTAAATTTTGTGCCTATTCTAAATTTTTAAGAAACAAGGATGATTTTGATGCTTGGGAATTAAGTGAAGAAGACATTTTTGAAGCAATTAAAGCTTACGAAGGAAAAGACATTACAGAAGTACATATTGTTGGTGGGGTTCATCCAAAAATGGGATTAGAATATTTTAAGAACCTTATTAGTAAAATTAAAGAAATAAGACCCGATTTACATGTTAAAGCTTTTACTGCTGTTGAGTTAGATTATATGGCCCGTAAAGCTAAAGTAAGTTACGAAGAATGTTTAACAGTATTAAAAGATGCCGGACAAGGTTCTTTACCAGGTGGTGGAGCAGAAATTTTTGATAAAACGGTAAGAGATCAAATTTGTAAAGATAAATGTACTGGCGAAGAGTGGTTAGAAATGCACGAGGCAGCTCACAATGTAGGAATGCCATCTAATGCAACTATTCTTTACGGGCATGTTGAAGAACCAAAACATTTGGTAGATCACATGAACAGATTAAGAGAATTGCAAGATAAAACAGGTGGTTTTAATGCTTTTATTCCATTAAAGTTTAGAAATGGAAACAACCAAATGTCGCACATTGAAGAGCAAAGCATTATTGAAGATTTAAAAATGTATGCTATTGCCAGAATTTACTTAGATAACTTCAATCATATAAAAGCTTACTGGCCAATGATTGGAAGAAAAACAACACAGTTGTTATTGTCTTTTGGTGTAAATGATATTGATGGAACAGTGGACGACTCTACAAAAATTTATAGTATGGCTGGGGTAGAAGAACAAAAACCAGTAATGACATCTGACCAAATGGTAGCATTAATAAAAGATGTAAACAGACAACCAATTGAAAGAGATAGTGTTTACAATGAACTGAAAGATTACTCTGAATTAGAATTAGTTTAAAAACATTATATTTGAACTACTTAATTTAAATTATACATTATGAAAGTATTAAAGGGAATAGGTTTTTTTATAGCGATTATAGTAGCAGTATATGTTGTTCTAGGCTTAATAGGACCATCGGAATATAAAGTGTCAAGAAGTATAAAAATTGAAGCTCCAGTAGATGTAATTTTTGATCAAACCTCAAAATTTGAAAATTGGGGAGCTTGGTCTCCATGGGCAAAAATTGCTACAGATACAAAGTATACAATAGAAAATGATAATCAAGAAGTTGGAGCCAAAATGAGTTGGGAAAGCAATCATGAAAAGGTGGGGCATGGAAGTATGACAATTGATGAAATAGTTAAAAATGAAAAAGTATTATACACGTTAGCTTTTATAAAACCATGGGAAATGTCTTCTAAAGGTGGTTTTATTTATGTGAAAGAAGAAAATGTTACAAATGTTGAATGGTATGATTCTGGGGATATTCCTTTTGCACAAAGACCAATGATGTTATTTATGGATTTAGAAGAAATGATAGGTCCAATGTTTGAAAAAGGTTTAGCTGATATTAAAACAATTTGTGAAAAAATAGCAGAAAAGCCTGCAATGGAAATAACTAAAGTAATGGTAGAAGCACAACCAATTTTATTTATTTCAGAAAGTTCAAGCTTAATTCCTTCAGAAATGGAAGCAAAATTAGGTGGAGCTTTTGGTGAAATTATGGCATTAATGAGTGTTGCTCAGGTAGAAATGACTGCACCACCAATGTCGATTACCACTATGTTTTCTGTAGAAGAAATGAAATGTGAATTTGATGCAGCTATAGTTGCAGAACTACCTGAGGGGGTAGAAGTTTCTGGAAGGATACAAAAAGGAGAAACCTATGCAGGAAAAGTGTTAAAAACGGTTCATACGGGATCTTACGCTAATTTAAAAGCAACTTATGACGAAATTATTGCATACATAGAGGCAAATAGTTATGAAATAAATGGTAACAGTTGGGAAGTTTATGTTGATGATCCATCAATAATAGCTGAAGAGAAACTTAGAACCAATATTTATTTTCCAGTAAAATAATTGGCTACTCAAAACAAAATTACCGTTACAGGGCATAGAGGTGCAGGAGGATTAGCTCCAGAAAATACCATAGCTTCTATTCAATTAGCATTAGATTTAGGTGTTGATAGAATAGAAATAGATGTACAACAAACCAAAGATAATGTGGTAATTGTATTGCATGATAGAACATTGCGAAGGACTACCACAGGAGTAGGTTATGTAAAAGCTAAAACTTATGAAGAAATTTTAAAACACAGTGCTGGCTTTAAATTTAATAAATATTACATTAAAGAAAAAGTACCAACTTTAGATGAGGTAATTAAATTGATTGATGGAAAAGCTGAATTATTGATAGAAACCAAGTACAGTTTTATGTATTACCCCAACATAGAGCGACACATTGTTAATGTGATTAAAAGTAATGCTGCTAAAGCTTGGTGTAAAGTAATTTCATTTAACGATAGAGCAATATTTAGAGTACATAAATTAGACCCTGAAATTAGAATAGGAAAACTCTTTGTTGGTAAACATGCCAACCTTCCGTTATCATGGGATAAAGGCGTAAATCTGAAACCTTTAAGAAGGTATCATTTTGTTGATGAAATTATAGTAAAACACGTTTACGCTACCAAAAACATTATTGAAAGAGTACATGCAATGGGTAAAGAATTACACGTATGGACTGTTAATGATGAGGAAACTATAGAAACTTTAGTAGAAAGAGGAGTGGATGGAATTATTTCAGATTATCCTAACCTGTTAATGAAGTATAAGAGGTAGTATTTAGTGTTTTATTATCAATTTAAAGGTTAAAACCCTGCAATTTGATTGCAGTTACTTTAGTTTTTATAAATGTTTTAGCCACGAATACACGAATAAATTGTGTATTATTTATGTATTTATCTAGGCATTTCACGAAGCAGACTTTCAGTCTGCGAATTAAAATTATGGATTTTAATCCATAGTGGTTTATTTAAATTACGCACAAAACTCACACCATTTGGCATCAGTTGTATGTTTAAAAGAAGTATTTATATCTAGTATTTCTTTAATGAGCTTGATGAGTAAAACCTCAAAATCTTCTAAAACGACTTCATCAATTGTATTGTTTTTACTAATGCCAAAAGGCATGTAACCGCTACTTAATGTTCTAAAAGAAATTATACCAGAAGTAATTTGTGTGTTATCCACCAAATTAGATTTACTATACATTAAAGCATACATCAATAACTGAAAAGCTTTGCTCTTTTTAGCATCTAATAACTCATCAACGTGTTTTAATTGGAGTTCAGAAGCTTTAACCAATCCAGTTTTATAATCTATAATCCTCAATTCTGTTCCATAACTGTCAATTCTATCGGCAAAACCTTTTAATTGTATGGTTGTTCCATTCACTTCAATTTCTGAAAGTAATTTTTCTTCTAAAGAATTAATAAATAAGGGTTTTCCTAATTTTTGTACAAACTTTATTTCCTCTTTAATAAAAGTGGTAATGTAGTTTTGTGCTATGTTTAATGTAAGTAAGTTTTTACCCGATTGTAATTCTTTATCGCTAAAATTTTCTTTAAAAACATTGGTAACAACCGTTGTTACTTTTTTAAGCATTAATTTTAAATCTTCAGCAGTTATGTTTTTGCTTACAAAATCTTTATATAAAATTTCTAAACTATCGTGTACATAAGTTCCAAAAGTAGAGTGATCAATAGTTTCTTCTACTTCTTCGGCTTCTCTAACGCCTAAAACATATTTGTAATAAAAATCTAACGGACAATTAATGAAGGCAATTAATGCAGATGGAGAAATTCCGTTGGCAAAACGTTCTTTAATTTTTGCTACAATTGCTGCTGTTTTTTGTACTTCAACATCAATAACTTTTTTATTTAAAGCAGGGTAGGTTACCAATTGTTTGGTAATAGTAATGTTATCGAATTTACCCAATTCGTGCTCTATTTGCGTTACAAATCTACTTTGTTCTCCACTACCAAACTCATTGGTTTCGGTATTGTAAATAATGCTAATGTTTTCTGCATTTTGTATTAATCTGTAAAAGTGGTAGGCGTAAACCGCATCTTTTTCAATGTGGGTTGGTAAGTTGTAGGTATCATCTTTTTTAATATCAAAAGGAATAAAAGAGTTAAAGGTTTTTCCGGCAGGTAAAGTACCTTCGTTGGTAGATAGTAAAATCACATTTTTAAAATCGATGTTACGGGTTTCTAACATTCCTAAAACTTGTAAACCTTTTAAAGGCTCACCATAAAGTTCTATAGAAAACGAGCTTAATATTTGTTTGTAAAGCGAATAAAATCCTTTACTGTTTTTAATGTATGGATATTGGGTAGTTAGCGTAATCATTTGATTAAACAACTTGGCATATTGAAACAGGTATTCTAACTCAATAAAAGCATCATTTTTAGCAGTAATGTAATGTTGTTTAGATTTTTCTATAAACCTTAAACATTGCTGTAATGTTGTTGCTACAGCATAACTTTGTAAAAATGGGATGTCTAATTTTTCATTTATCCAATCGAGCTTTTCTTTATTAATAAAAACCCAATTGTGTTTTACTATTTGCTTTTTAATTTGATTGCAGTTTTCATTGCCAAAAACTAGCTGACTTAACGGCAATTGAAACAGTTTTAATAAATCTTTGTAATGATAAGTGAGTTCTCCTTTATTGCCAAAACGCTCGGCATTAACAAGCGTGTTAAAATAGATTTCAAAAAAGTTATTGGTGGGTGTATTTTTTAAAGGATAACCCATTGTAACGTTAATGTTGGCAATGGTTTTGGGTACAGATTGTAAAACTGGTATTAACAAATTTTCATCAGCTAATACTACAGCAGTATCGGTATAATTTTGGGCATTATCAATCTCGTTTAATAGGTTGGTAATGTATTTGGCTTGACCAATGTTTTGCGGAACTCCATAAATGTTTATTTGTTTTTGTTCTTCTTTAAATTTATTGGTTATCCATTTAAATGGCCGAAAAGCATCTTGTTTTTTTAAATCTCTTAAAAATAAACCGCTTTCTTGCATTTTGTCTTCAAGATAATATTGATCGGCATCAAAAAGAACCTCGCATTTTCGTTGTTTCTTTAATTCTGTAATCAGTACTTTTTCGGCTTTATTTAAAGCATTAAACCCTGCAAATATTACTTTATCCCACTTAATTTTTTTGCTAATAAATTGTTCTGGGTTTTCTTGTAGTTCTTCGGCAACAACTCTATAAGCTAAACCTTGGTAAGCAAGTTTATTTTCTTTTAAATATGTGGTAAATAAAGTGTAAAGTGTTCCTAACTGTTTCCAAAAAGTTAAATATTGCGATTGAAAATCGGTTACTTCTCGTTCTCCTAAATTCCAAACTTCTAATGCTCTTGCTTCATTAATGTGTTTAAAAAATCCTTCGGTTGGTACTAAATATCGGTCAATTTCATTAAAATCATGCAATAGTATTTGTCCCCATTTGCTAAACTCTTCAAAGGTTTCTGGTTTAGGTGTGGCGTTAAGGTAAACATTGTACAATTCAAAAAGTTGCGTAACGTTATCAATCACTTCAATATCAGAAAGTTGTTCAATTAACTCTTCTGTACCAATAATTTGAGGTAACCAAATAGGTTTATCAATGAGTTTACTTAAATGTTGTTTTAAAAAAAGCCCGGCTCTTTTATTGGGCAATACAATACAAACATCACTTAAGTTGTTGGGGTAGGTATCTATTAAATGTTGGGCTGTTTTAGCTAAAAATGTATCCACAGAGTGATTGAAAAAATGAAGTTTAAAATTAATAAAACAAAACGTTTAAATTTTATTACTTAACATAAGTCTTACGCAAAGAATACTAAGAGTTTTAATTCTTAAGAATAAGAGTCTAATCAGCTTCTTTTCTTTGCGAATTTCTCATTCTCTTTGCGGTTAGATTTTAGCTCTTAACTTCTAGTTTAAACCCAACACCATGTATGTTACTAATTTGTATGGATTCATCATAAGAGAGGTATTTTCTCAATTTAGAAATAAAAACATCCATACTCCTGCCACTAAAATAATCATCATTACCCCAAATACTTTTTAAAATAGATTCTCTTGGCGTAATATCATTTATGTGTTCGCATAAATAAGATAAAATTCTGGCTTCTTTTTTGGTTAATTTTTTTTGTTCTTTAGCATGTTGTAAAATTTGATTTTTCACATCAAATTGGTAAATTCCAATGTTATATGATTCTACTTTAGATTCTACAGTGCTTAGCGTTTTTGTTCTTTTTAAAATAGATTCTACTCTAAGTATAAATTCTTGAAAATCAAAAGGTTTTGTAATGTAATCATCAGCACCAAGGCTTAAACCTCTTATTTTATCAGCTTGCATGGCTTTGGCTGTTAAAAAAACAATAGGTATTTCTTTATTTACATCTCTTATTGTTTCGGCCACAGTAAAACCATCTTTTTTTGGCATCATCACATCCAAAATACACATGTCGTAATTTTCGCTAGCAAAAGTTTTTAAAGCAATTTCTCCATCAGGGCATAAAGTAACTTGGTAACCGTTAGATTTTAAATTATCTTGTATTACAAAGCCTAAATTAGAATCATCTTCGGCTAATAATATTTTAATGTCTTTTATTTCTTTTGGCATAATTTATACGTTTAATGGTAATTTTATTACGAAAGTTGACCCTTCATTTTCTCTGCTAATTAATTTTACTGTTCCGTTATAGGCTTCTACAATTGTTTTAACATAATTTAATCCTAAACCAAAGCCTTTAATATCGTGCACATTTCCTGTTGGAGTTCTATAAAATTTATCAAAAATATGGCTTTGGCTTTCTGTTGGTATTCCTATGCCATTATCTCTAACACTAATTTCTATAAATCCTTTATGGTTGTGTGTTTCAATTTTTACTAATGGGCTTTCTGATGAATACTTAATAGCATTATCAATAAGATTGTGTATAGTGTTGGTAATGTGTATTTTATCTCCTAAAATTTCAAATTTATCGGCTAATAAGTTGCATTCAATTTCTCCATCTCGTTCTCTAATTATTAAACTAAAACTTTTAATAGATTGAGCTAGCAATTCATGCAAATTTATTGCTTCATTTTCTAGTTTAAGTTTATCTTTATTTAAGGTTGCCAATTGCAAAACTTTATCAACTTGGTTTTTAAGCCTGCTGTTTTCTTCTTTAATAATTTTTGCATAATTGGCTAATCTTTCTGGCTCAGCACAAATTCCTGGGCTTAATAACACTTCTGCCGAAAGCGAAATAGTAGAAATAGGCGTTTTAAACTCGTGGGTAATGTTATTGATAAAATCGTTTTTAGTTTCGGATAGTTTTTTCTGTTTAAGAATAACATTTATGGTGTAGGCAAAAAAGATAATAATAAGTAAAATAATAGAGGAGGAGAACACCCATATTCCCATTTTACTAATAATGTAAGATCCTTTAGAGGGAAAGAAAATGCCAAAATAATGCCCGTCTTTATCCCATTTCATGTTGTAAGATTTAGATTGCACATTATCTTTTTCGCTTTTATCTAAAGAAATATAATCTCCAAAAACAATAGAATCTGTAAAGCAATCGTAAATAACATACTCAAAATCAATATTAATATTACGCTGTATAAATTCGTTTCGGAGTAGGGTTTCTAATAAATAAGGATTAACAGTATCATTAATCATTACCGTATAATAATTAGATGAAATTTGTTTTACAGGATTAAATAATTCCGATTCATCTTTGTTAATATCTAATAACTCGTGGGTAACATTTGTTAGGGCAATATGCACCCTGTCATTAAAATGTTTTTCTTGCAGGTTGTACGCATTTTTTACCCAAAACATTTGAGTAGCAACAATTCCTATCAAAGAAAAAATAGCTAAAAATATTATAGTTCTAATGGTTTTTCTGTTCATCTGCTGCTAAAGGTAATAATTTTGGATTTCATAATTTAAAACTCTTTTCTTTTAACACTTTTTTAAGAGCAATTAATATTAATTAGCAATTAAATTATGGAATTTTCGTTAAAAAGCATCTATCTATTTTATTAACTAAAAATTTTACTATGAAAAAGGCAACAGTATTTTTAAGTATTATCGTATTTGGAAGCACTTTAGGGTTTTCTCAAAATGCTTATTATTCAATTGATCGAGATGAGTTTGAGCTTCATGATGCAGAAACAAGAGCTGTATTTAAAAAAGCAAAACCTAACGAAAAAATAGAGTTTACCTATCTAAATAAGAAAGGAGATTTAAAACGTGTTACAACCTATCAATTTAACGAAAACAAAAAAAACAACATTACCATTGTTCTAGATAAATCTGGTAAAGAAAAATCTAAACGCTTATTAACTTATGATGGAAAGTTACTTACAGCTAAAGAAATTTATAAAAAAGGAAATCTGAAATATAAGACAAAAAACACTTTTTCTGATGGCTACAATGTTGCCTATACTAAGTTTAATAGCAAAAACGATATTCTTTACAAAAGAACAACAACCTATACAGACAAAACATATAAAGTTATAGCCCACAAAAATGACACTGTTCCTTTTTACAGTTGGAAAAAAGCTTTATCAACTATTTCATATAAAAAAGGCGGAATAAAACAAGCTAATAAATGGATGTATGAATATGATGATAATGGTAACAGAACAAAAAGCACGCTGTATGATAAAAAAAATGAAATAAAACACGTTTGGGATTACTCATGTAAAACTGAAGGAGAATTGGTGAAAGTGAAAAATGAAACACAACAATGTAAGTGGGAGGAAATGGAAAATGGAATGTTGGTAGAAGTTACTAGAACAACATCTCCGAAAGGAAAAATTAATAAAACAGTTAAAAAATACGATGCTGATACTAACATTGTAGAATTAGTTGAATATAGTAATGATGTAATTATAAGACGCGGAACTTATGATAAATCATTTTACAAAACGTTAACTTGGGAGTTTTACAGAAAAGGAAGATTAAAATATAAACAAGAATATGCTTACAACAAAACAGGAGAAAAAACGGGATACAAATCTTACTGGGGAAGCGATTTAACTCAAGCTAAAACAGAAGCAAAGTACACTTACAAAAACAACAAACTTATTGCTGTTAACGTTTTTAAGAAAGGAGAACCCTTTAAAACAACTAAAATAACCTACAATTAATTGTTAATTTTGCATTCTAACTTTAAAAAACATTTGAACCCCGTAAGTGTACGGGGTTCATTAGACATAAATTAATAATAAAAAGAAATGAAAGCATACGTTTTTCCGGGACAAGGATCTCAATTTGTAGGAATGGGAAAAGACCTTTACGAAGGTTCTGAATTAGCAAAAGAAATGTTTGAAAAAGCCAATGAGATATTGGGTTTTAGAATAACAGATATTATGTTTGATGGCGAAGCTGAAGACTTAAAACAAACAAAAGTTACACAGCCAGCTATATTTTTACACTCTGTAATTTTAGCAAAAACTTTGGGTAATGACTTTAAGCCAGATATGGTTGCAGGGCATTCTTTAGGAGAGTTTTCTGCTTTAGTGGCAAACGGAACATTAAATTTTGAAGATGCTCTTAAATTGGTTTCTGCAAGAGCTTTAGCAATGCAAAAAGCTTGTGAGGTTGTGCCCTCTACAATGGCAGCAATTTTAAGTTTAGAAGATGCTGTTGTTGAAAGTATTTGTAAAGAAATTGAAGGGGTAGTTGTACCAGCAAATTACAATTGCCCAGGGCAATTAGTTATTTCAGGAACGGTAAACGCTATTAATGAAGCATGCGAAAAATTAACTGCTGCAGGAGCCAGAAGAGCTTTGGTTTTACCAGTTGGTGGAGCATTTCACTCTCCTTTAATGGAACCTGCAAGAGAAGAATTAGAAGCTGCCATTAATGCAACTACTTTTAATACGCCTACTTGCCCAATTTACCAAAATGTGCCAGCCGATGCTGTAACTGACCCTTCGGTTATTAAAGAAAATTTAATTGCTCAATTAACTGCTCCTGTAAAATGGACGCAAACAATGGAAAAAATGTTGGCAGATGGAGCAACTTCTGTTACGGAGGTTGGACCAGGAAAAGTATTACAAGGTTTGTTTAAAAAGGTAGATAGAAAATTAGAAACAACTAGTGCTTAAATAACCTTTATATAAATTTTAAAAAGCGATTAATTTTATTAATCGCTTTTTTTATCTCAATAAAGTTATGCTTCCTTTTTTACTTTTAAGTTCAGCATTATTAATTTTGTAATTTAATACATAAAAGTAAATACCATCAGGTACTTTTTTACCTGCGGTAGTTGTACCATTCCATAAAGTGTATGCTGTTGTAGATGCTTTTTGCTGAGAACCTAACTCCCAGCTTCCAACTTTTATTCCCCAACGGTTAAAAATTTGAACATTTAAAGTTTCTAGGTTTTTAGCACCATTTA
>JBMYXB010000037.1:0-19804 GCA_049608005.1 Vicingaceae bacterium | reverse complement strand
TTTACATTAAAACCTCACACATTTATTAAGTCATAACAATAAACCTTATATCTAACTTTGGTTTTAAGTAATTGACTACTTTTGATTTTCAATTTTTTTGCATGAATTACAATCAAGAAAAACAGCTCAGATACGACAAGGCCTATTTAAAAATGGCTCAAGAATGGGCAAAGCTTTCGCATTGTTCTAGAAAACAAGTAGGAGCTTTAATCGTTAAAGAAGGCATGATTATATCTGACGGATATAACGGAACCCCTTCTGGCTATGATAATTGTTGTGAAAATGATTTAGGAGAAACACATTGGTACGTTTTACATGCCGAAGCCAATGCCTTAACAAAAATTGCAAAATCTAACCACAATACAGAAGGTGCAACACTTTATATTACACTCTCTCCTTGCAGAGATTGTAGCAAGTTAATTTTACAAGCTGGCATTAAAAGGGTAGTTTACATTAACGGATACAAAGATACTTCGGGTATTGATTTTTTAAAATCCGCAGGAATTTCATTATCACAAATAGAAAACATTAATGAGTAAAAATAAAACACTAGTAATTATTCTCCTTCCGCTTATCATTGCAATATGTATTGTTTTTGGAATATTTTTAGGCAGTTATTTAACCCCTTCAACACAAGGAAATCAGGCATTAATATTTCCTCAAGCCCAACGCTTTAATACAGCATCTAAACTAAACGAAATTTTAAAATTTATTAATGATACTTACGTAGATTCTGTGGATAAAGAAGATTTAACCGAACGATCTATAGCATCAATGCTTACTACCTTAGATCCTCACTCTAGCTATATCCCTGCTAAAGAATTTAACACTGTAAATGATCCTTTAGAAGGAAATTTTGAAGGTATTGGTGTAGAGTTTAGAATTAAAGAAGATACCATTTTAATTATTTCGCCTATTGTAAATGGCCCTTCAGAAAAACTAGGAATAAAAGCTGGGGATAGAATCGTAAAAGTTGACACCACCAACGTTGCAGGAAACGGAATTACCAACGCCAAAGTTATTCAACTTTTAAAAGGCCCAAGAGGTACTAAAGTTGATGTTGAAATTATGAGAAGAGGAAGTAAAAAAAGAAAGAAATTTAGCATTGTTAGAGACCGCATTCCTATTTACAGTATTGATTCTCCCTACATCATAAAAGATGATATAGGTTATTTAAGAATTACTCGTTTTGCAAAAACTACTTATGATGAGTTTATGAAAGCTTCTCGCGATTTGAAAAATCAAGGCATGAAAAAACTTATTATAGATTTAAGAAGCAATGGAGGTGGTGTTTTAGGTGCAGCAACTAATATTGCAGATGAAATACTTAGAAAAAATAAAATGATTGTTTACACCGATGGTAGAACACGACCTAAGGAGGAGTATTTTTCTACAAGTGGTGGAATTTTAGAAAATTGCGAAATTGCTATTTTAATTAATGAGAACTCAGCTTCGGCAAGCGAAATTTTAGCAGGAGCAATTCAAGATAATGATAGAGGAACTATTTTAGGAAGAAGATCTTTTGGAAAGGGCTTAGTTCAAGAGCAAGTAATGTGGCCAGATGGATCTGCATTAAGGCTAACCGTTGCTAGGTATTACACTCCTACCGGAAGATGCATACAAAAAGATTACGGTGCAAATATAGAACAGTACCATGCCGAAGCTTATAACCGATACAACAATGGAGAGTTGTTATCTGCGGACAGCATTCATTTTCCTGACTCTTTAAAATTTTACACCCCAGAAGGTAAAGTGGTTTATGGTGGTGGCGGAATAATGCCTGATGTATTTATTCCTTTAGATACCGCAAAAGGAACCAATTATTTATACGAGTTAAGATATAGAGGAATTATCCAAAACTTTGCCTTAAACTTTGTAGATAAGAACAGAAAAAAATTAAACAAACAATATAAAAATGCAATTGCTTTTAAAAATAATTACAAGGTAACTAACAACCAGTTTAATAACATTATAAAGTTTGCCGAAGAAAATGATTTACCAAGAAACTTATCTGAAATATCAACCTCTAAACAACTAATAACAAGAGGTTTAAAAACTGCCATAAGTAGAAATTTATTTAATGATTTTGGCTACTATGTTATTGCCAACGAATCGGATAAAACGGTACAAAAAGCTGTTAAATCTTTTAAATAAACACCAAAGAATAAGAAGATTGCACTAAAAAAAAGAAGTGGATTTACTTGTATTCTTAAGAGAATTAAAGCTTTTTAGCGAACTTTGCGTAAAACTTAGCATTCTTTGCGGTTAAACATCAGAATAAAAAAATGAAAAAAGACCTTAACCCTCCAGTAGTTAAAAATATTGCAGTAGCTGTTGTTAAAGATAAAAACGATGTGCAAGAAGACATTTGGAACGTTTATATTATTAACTATCAAAAAGAAACTATTGATGAAGTTTTAGTAACTTCTAAAGGTTATTTAACCGATACAAAAGGTGTAGAAACCAAAACTTCTACCCTTCGCCATGCCATGGGTAGCCTAGCTCCTAACGATTTTGCAATTATAGAACCCATTATGGAAAATGTGTTTCCTTTAAATAATGAATACTGGGTAAGCTATTTTAAAGATGGCAGGTTGTGTGATAAAAAATACATCTTTTTAGCAGAAACCATTAAAGAGGAAAACCTCATTAACATTCCTGTTTTAAACAAACAAGGTGTTATGATTAAGTAAGTTTTGCAACTTGACTTTCTCCTTAAAAAACGCTAACTTCGTTTAACAATATTTTATATCTTGAATTTATCCTGAGTGAAATCGAAGGGTTAAAACGCGACATAGAAAAGTGTTGGGTACAATTACAAAATGGAAGAACTAATAAAATGGACAAATAGTAATTCAGGTTTTTTATCTTTAATACTATTTATTGTTACGGTAATTGCTGGATGGTCTAGTGGTCTGTTCAAATCTCTTATAAAAAAACCAAAACTTAAAATTAGATTCATTCCAAAAATGTCATTTTACAGTTTCTTTTTAACTGGAGAAAAAATGTATAATAAAGAATTAAATGAGGAATTTGAATTACATAAAACTGGTTTTGTTTCTTATATGTCAATAGCGAATATCGGTAACAAATCAACCTCAATTGATAAAATATGGCTAGGATATTACAAGAATGTAGATAAGAAAAAATGGTTTAAAAGAGAAATTCAATGGCTTGTTCAATGGCATCCTCTAGGGAATTTCAAGATACCAATAACTGACGGTAGTGAAATTTTGGTTTCCAATCTTAGATTAAAAAATAATATTTACGACAATGGAAATGTTGACGAGCTAGAAATTGGAAAAAACTTGATTGGAGTCGCATATTTTGAACAAGAAAAGGCTTGGGGAAACTTAAACCCAATTCAAGATAATAATGGTAAAATAGATGTAATAATTAAAATCGAAGATATATATGGTAAGTTTTATAAATTCAAAACCGAACTAGAATATCTACCCATTGAACAAGCAAGAGACTTTAACCCTAATTTTGGACATGTTGAAAAATTAACTACACAATAAAAGTCGCTAACAAGCTGTAATATTGCATTTTGGTTGCGAGCAGTTTAAGTTTTTTGATAGTTTTGTGGTTAGTGCCATTCATTTTGCAGGTGGTTATCTAAAAGTTTTGCAAGTTGCATTTTTGCTTTAGTGAGTTTGTTTGGGTGCGATTTATTTGTTTAGTAGTAAACTGCGGGTTTGGCAAAATTATTACTCTTAAGCATTGAACAAACTAAACGCACATTACAATAGTAACGCTAAACGAAAAGCTACTATTCTATAGGCGAATAGTATTCTACAAAATAAAAACACTAACTTGGTTCTCTTAAACACTACAAGTTATGCTAGCACGAATTAACCTCGAAAAAATTCTTTTTTTAGACATAGAAACGGTTGCTCAACATCCTGATTTTTCTCAATTAGATGATGACTTTAAAACACATTGGGAGAAAAAAGCCAACTTTATTGGTAAAGATGACGAAACCCCTGCAGATGTTTACAAGAGAGCAGGAATTTATTCCGAATTTGGTAAGATAGTTTGCATTTCTGTTGGATTTATTAAAATTGAAAACGGAGCTAAAACCTTGCGTTTAAAATCTTACGCCAATGATGATGAATCTGTTTTAATTAACGACTTTTTTGAATTACTAAACAATCATTACAACCATAAAGATGCATTACTTTGTGCACATAATGGCAAAGAATTTGATTTTCCGTACATTGCACGTAGAGCTTTAGTAAATGGAATTACAATACCCGAAATTTTAGACTTAGCAGGTAAAAAACCTTGGGAAATAAACCACTTAGATACGCTACAACTTTGGAAATTTGGAGATTACAAACACTATACTTCTTTAAGTTTATTAACTACTATTTTTAACATCCCTACCCCAAAAGATGATATTGATGGAAGCATGGTAAATGATGTATATTGGAAAGATAAAGACCTTAAACGAATTTCCGTTTATTGCGAAAAAGATGTAATTGCCTTAACGCAATTGTTTTTAAAATTTAGAAATGAGAGCTTAGTTGAACCAGAAAACATAATTATTTCAGCATGAAATTAACACAAATAACATTAATCATCTGCCTTTGCTTTTTATTTTCTTGTCAAAACAATGAAAGCCCGTTTTACAAAGAAATTTTAAAATCAGAAAAAGGACAGTTTAGAGGAGCTATTATCGGAGCAAACATTAAAGCAATAAAATCTTTAGAGGATAAAACCTTTTTACGCGATAGTATGCCCAATTATTTACACTATGATTATAGTTTAAGTATGGGCAACACCTACACCGTTACGTATGATTTTTCTAAAGACAATGAATTATACGAAATTGAAGTGGCAGCTTTTTTAGATGAAATAAAAGATGCAGATATACTGTTTAACAACTTTTCTGATCATTTTAATCAAAAATATGGTAAAGGAAAAAAAGAAGATGATGGTTACATTACCTGGAATACAAGCTCTAAAATTTCGCAAGATAGAATATCTATTTCTATGATAAATGATAGTGATAGCTATGGATACCTTTCTATCCTTGTTAGAAACTTAGATTACTAAATCGTAGTTAAACACAAAAGCTATAAAAAATATACTATTATGTTTTAAGAACAATCGAAATGAGCTTAGTAAAATTTATCTTTGCTAAAAGCACCAATAAAACGTAATTTTATTGCCCTTTCAATATGTTTTTTTAAACTATGAGTAATAACGCATTATTAGATATAAAAAATTTAGTTACCGAATTTCATACAGAAGATGGTATTGTTAAAGCGGTTAATGATGTATCTTTTACACTTCATAAAGGTGAAACAATAGGTATAGTTGGAGAATCAGGCTCAGGAAAATCGGTTACTTCATTATCAACCATGCGCTTAATTCCTAACCCACCAGGGAAAATTGCTGGTGGAGAAATTTTGTTTCATACCGAAAATAATGTTGTTGACTTAGTAAAGATTTCTGAAAAAGAAATGAGAAGCTATAGAGGAAATGAAATAGCCATGATATTTCAAGAACCAATGACCTCTCTAAACCCTGTTTATACTTGTGGAGATCAGGTTGCAGAAGCAATTATGTTGCACCAAAAAGTAAACAAAAAAGAAGCAAAAGTTATTACTATAGATTTATTTAAGCAAGTAGAATTGCCTCGCCCAGTAGCTATTTATGATTCATATCCACATCAAATTTCTGGCGGACAAAAACAACGGGTAATGATTGCCATGGCTATGTCGTGCAACCCTTCTGTTTTAATTGCAGATGAACCTACTACTGCCCTGGATGTTACTGTGCAAAAAACCATTTTGGAATTAATGCTAAAATTACAGCAAGAACAAGACATGGGCATAATGTTTATTACACATGATTTAGGTGTAATTGCAGAGTTAGCTGATAAAGTTGTGGTAATGTACAAAGGTAAAGTTGTTGAACAAGGCAATGTTTTAGACCTATTCACCAACCCTAAACACCCTTATACCAAAGGATTATTAGCTTGTCGCCCTCCATTAAATAAACGGTTAAAATGGTTGCCAACAGTTTCTGATTTTATGTCTATTGATGGTAATGGTATAATGCAAGAAACCAACAAATCTGTAGCAGAAGTAACCAATAGTTTAATAATTAGCCCAGAAGAAACTGCCGCTAAACACAAAATACTCTATCAACAAAAACCAATTTTAGAAGTTAAAAATCTAAAAACATATTTTCCTATTAATAAAAACATTTTAGGTAAAGCTAAAAATTTTGTAAAAGCTGTTGATGCTGTTTCGTTTCAGGTTTATCCTGGAGAAACATTGGGTTTAGTTGGAGAATCGGGTTGCGGAAAAACAACTTTAGGAAGAACAATCTTAAAATTAATTGAACCAACAGCAGGGCAAATAGTTTATAATGGTAAAGATTTAACTTCTTTAAGTACCAAACAAATGAGGGCTTACCGCAAGGATATTCAAATTATTTTTCAAGATCCTTACTCCTCTTTAAATCCAAGAATTACTATTGGCGAAGCTATTATGGAACCCATGCGCGTACATAAAGTATTTAATAATGATACCGAGCGTAAAGCCAGAGTTTTAGAGCTTTTAAAACGTGTTAGTTTATTAGAGGAACATTTTTATCGTTATCCGCACGAATTTTCTGGAGGACAACGACAACGAATTTGTATTGCAAGATCGTTGGCATTAAATCCTAAATTTATTATTTGTGATGAATCAGTTTCTGCATTAGATGTTTCTGTTCAAGCTCAAGTTTTAAACTTACTAAACGAACTAAAAGATGAATTTAAATTTACATACATATTTATTTCTCACGATTTATCGGTTGTTAAATTTATGAGCGACAGAATGATAGTTATGCAACAAGGTAAAATTGTAGAAATGGGTAATGCTGATGAAATTTATACTAACCCTAAAACAAGTTATACCAAATCGTTAATTAATGCTATTCCTAAAGGAGAGGTGGAAGATATAAAAGCTGCTATCCATAAAAAAAATATTTTAAGTTAAAAAAATGGCAAAAACTAAAGTAAAAACGGCTTTTTTTTGCCAGAGTTGCGGTTCGCAATATGCAAAATGGGTTGGCAAATGCACCTCTTGTAACCAATGGAATACCATTGTTGAAGAATTAATTAGCAAACCCAACCCTAATGATGTTAAAGCCACTTTTAACACCAGTAGAACCAACAAACCTCAACAATTAGACAATATTGAATTGGCAGATATTCCGCGCATTAGATTGCCTGGCACCGAATTAAACAGAGTACTAGGTGGTGGTTTAGTTCCTGGTTCGTTAATACTTTTTGGTGGCGATCCCGGAATAGGAAAATCTACTTTAATGCTTCAGATGTCTTTACGATTAAGGGGCAAAAAAATATTGTATGTTACTGGTGAAGAAAGTGAGCAGCAAACTAAAATGCGTGCAGACAGGATTGGCAATAAAAACCCCGACTGCTTTATTTTAACCGAAACATCTACTCAAAACATATTTCATCACATCAAAGAATTACAACCAGAGGTTTTGGTTATTGATTCTATACAGACATTACACACTGCTACAATTGATTCTTCTCCAGGAAGTATTTCTCAGGTAAGAGAATGTACTTCTGAATTAATGCGTTATGCCAAAGAAACTGATACACCCGTTTTTTTAATCGGACACATTACCAAAGATGGACACATTGCTGGACCAAAAATTTTAGAACACATGGTAGATGTTGTGCTACAATTTGAAGGCGACAGAAACCATATTTACCGTTTATTACGCTCTATCAAAAACAGGTTTGGATCTACCAACGAGTTAGGAATTTACGAGATGCATGGTGCTGGTTTACGTGAGGTTGACAATCCATCAGAAATATTAATTAGCAATAAAGATGAGCAATTGAGCGGAACTGCCATTGGTGCAACCATGGAAGGTAACCGCCCTTTATTAATAGAGATACAAGCTTTAGTTAGCTCGGCTGCTTACGGAACACCCCAAAGATCTACCACTGGTTTTGATGGCAAACGTTTAAACATGTTATTGGCAGTTTTAGAAAAACGTTGCGGTTTCCGCTTAGGAACTAAAGATGTTTTCTTAAACATTGCTGGAGGATTAAAAGTAAATGATCCTTCAATAGATTTAGCGGTAATTAGTGCTATTTTATCTTCAGGCGAAGATGTACACATTAGCTCAAATGTTTGCTTTTCTGCCGAAGTAGGATTATCTGGAGAAATAAGACCAATAAGCAGAATTGACCAGCGTATTATGGAAGCCGAAAAATTAGGCTTCGAAAAAATATTTATCTCAAAGTACAACAAAAAAGGAATGGCAGAAATTGACCATAAAATTGAAGTTGTTTTTGTAAGTAAAGTAGAAGAAGTTTTTAGCAATTTATTTGGGTAATCCCCATCAAAAAAATATCAAGGAATTAAAATTATGGAAGCAAGTAAAATTCAAAATTATATTAAAGAGGTTTTAGAAAATATGCCAACCGATTGGTTAAATTTAACTACCCATCGTTTAGATATTTATGATGAATCTTTAGCTAAAACGCAATTTTTAGAACAATTTGAAAATTTATTTATTAGTAACAATTCAGGTAAAACTGCATTGTATGATTTGCCAACGGCCTACGATTATATCAGATTAGGGCATCCTTTATCTTCAATTTTAGAGTGGACAATTGCAAAAATCCACTCCATAAATTCAGAAAATGTAATTAGTTTTTCTTCAAAAACAACACCTATTTTAGCAGTGTTAAGAAAAAACTTATTAGACAATAAAAACACTCAGATAGTTTACACCAATAATTTACCTACATGTTTTAATGAAGACACCGTAAAAGCTATTTATGGTTATCATTTTGAATTGAAACAAGTTGAAAACATTGAGGAAATATCAGAATTTAATGGCAGTACTATTTTTATTGCTGAACAAGACAATATTTGCAATTTTGAGCGAAATCCAAACATCGATTTTTTTATAAATACACACACCAATTTAGGAAGTGTATTATTGGTTAATGGCAATAAAAACAAAAGCTATGTTTCTGAAATACAACACGTAAGAAGAAGAGAAACCATAGCAATGACACCTTCAAATACATTGGCGGCATTACAACAATTTACACTTCAAACTACTACTAATTTACAAAGTGATGTTGATACAAACAAAGCCAGTGTTTTAAAATCAATTAAAGAAATTACAGGATCAAACGCCAAAGCGGTTGTGGCTTCTAGCGGGCTATCTATGCAATATGCCATTGTTATGGGATTAATTGATGATGCGGTTGAAAATCATCCAAATAAAGCCATAAAAATTATTGTACCACCCAACTGTTATGGTGGTACAAATGATCAGGCAAGAAGAGTTGCTGCTTGTTTAAAAAATGTGGAAGTAATGGATTTGCCCGTTGATGGGGATAATGACATGGTTAAAAGTGTTGATATTGTTTTAAACAAAATTGCTGCGGAAGATGCAGTGCCTTATATTATTGCAGAAATACCAACCAACCCTAGAGTTGAAGTGCCTGATTTAATACAATTAAAGGCTGCTTTAACCAAAGAACGAAAAACTGCAACAGGTACAATTGCTATTGACCCTGTTTTTATTTTAGACCAAACATTTTGTCCAAACACCCACTTTTTAGGTGAAGAAGAAATACTCTCATCGGTTAGAACACTTGCTTATGTTAGTGGTTCTAAATTTCCGAGTGGAGGAAAATGTACTGCCGGATATTGCGTAGCCAATAATAAAGCTGCAGCTTTAATGGACAAAATAGATCTCCATTTAATGCTTTGCGATAATGAAGCTACAGCTCTTCAATATGAATTTTTAGCACAACAAATGCCTTCTATGAACCAAAGAATAGAAGCTGCTTATAAAAACACGCGCGAGTTTGTAAACTTTATTAAAGATGTTTTACCAACTGCTAAAATTAATTTTGTTTCTGAAGAGTTAGCACAACAAGGTTTTACGCCTTCAGTTTTCTCATTAGATCTTCCTACCAAAGGAAATACGGATGAAGAAAGAGAAACTTACAAAAGAGCTTTAAATCTGAAATTAATCAATTTAATGATTACCGAAATTCCTGATGAAAGTAAGTATTGCGTAAGTTACGGACAGCTAAAAGGTTGTTACTGGACCATACCAGCAACTTCTACTCAAGGAACAACTAAAGAGGGCGATAAAGATTATATTGCTCGTGTTGCTCTTTCTGCTAACATGGATTTAGAATTACACAAAAAAGTATTTTTAGATTTTGTAAAAAGTATTTAGCTTAATAACCTGAGTTCGATATAAGATTTATTGATAAAATTCAATAAATATGTGAGGTTCGACTTATAATTTTAGATAACTAGCGGGCTAGTTACCTAAAATTTAAGGAAGAAAATTGCGTATTTATGGGGTTTTAGCTTAAACATTAAATAAAAAGAGTTGAAATTATTAGCCAGACAAGCCCTAACATGTTGATAATGTTTTGACTATGCTATTTTGTAAAGCTAGTTCTTATGTCGAACTCAGGTTAATAAACTATTGGAGAAATCTAACGGTTTTCGGTAGTAATGTGTGTCAAATTTACTTTAGCTTCACTCAACATAAACTTATCGTTTGGCTAAATAATAAAACATCTCTAACTTAACTAACTATCAACATCTTAAATCTCAGTAAAAGTTTGCTTCCATTTTTATTGATGATTTTTACCAAAATGAAATATTCCGTAGTAAAGTAAATAACAAAAAATTGTAAATACAACTGGAGCAATATACAAATCAACATCATCAAAAGGAGATTCAAAAAAGAATAGCCCTTCTTTATGAAAATAAACAGGAGCAGTAATAATATCCCAACTATTAAACCTCATAAACCGCCCTATGTAAACGCCAAAACTGCCTAAAAACAAAAACATTACAACACTTAACCTGCCTATTTTATAATTAAACTTGCTCGCTATTAATAGCTCAAAATTTCTTAAAGATCCAAAACCAAGAAACAACCCACAAATAGCAAATGAAAAAATCATTATAAGATCATACCACACACTGGCACTAGGTTTGGGCCATAAATGAAAAAAATCTGTTGTAAGATATAAAGCATTAGGAAAAAATAACAGCCAAAATCCTGCACATAAAATTAACCCGTAATTATTTATTTTATTTCTTAAAAAATAAGCAGAAAACAAGTATGGAATCCAAGCTAAAAGCAGATTCTTAATCAAGAATAAAAACCTGTTGTTTTGCAATACCATTTCTCTAAACAGCACTAAAATAACTGCAAAAACAGAAAATACTAACAAGTATTTTGTTGTATGTGATTTAAAAAAAGCTTTCATAAATATTAATTCCGTTTAAAACTAATAATTTCTTTTCCCTTCTAAAAAAAATCGTTGCCGTTTATCCTTTATATTTTGATTTAAAAGATAATTATAAGCAACTTTACAAGCGTTAACTTTTTAAGAAAAATTATGATGAAGAATTTTATATACCTCTTATTTTTTACAACTCTTTTTATTGGTTGTAAACCTACCGAAACTGTTAATTTACCAGAACATACTATTTTTGTTGAAGACCCTAATAAAATTCCAACAAGACCCGTTTACCAAGCAGCTAATACTAAAAAATTTGATTTAATCCACACCAAATTAGCAGTAAGTTTTAACTGGGAAAAAGCTCAAATGTATGGAAAGGTAAAAATTAGTTTAACGCCTCACTTTTACGAGCAATCAGAATTAATATTAGATGCCAGAGGAATGGACATTTCTAAAGTACAACTAATAACAATGGGGGCAGACAGCATACCCTTAAATACTGATTTAGCCTATAAATACGACTCACTAAAATTAACAATAGCCTTAAACAAAACTTATTTTAGAACTGACACACTAAACTTATTTATAGATTACACGGCTAAACCAAATGCTTTAACCGAAGGAGGAAGTGCTGCAATTACATCTGACAAAGGACTTTATTTTATTAATGAAAAAGGCGAAGACAAAGAGAAGCCAATGCAAATTTGGACACAAGGAGAAACACAAGCTAATTCTGCTTGGTTTCCTACAATAGATTCTCCCAATCAAAAATCTACACAAGAAATTGCCATAACTGTGGCTGAAAAATACAAAACCTTATCTAACGGTGTTTTATCACATTCAGAATTAAATGGAGATGGAACAAGAACTGATTTTTGGGAACAAAATATGAAACATGCTCCTTACCTATTTATGATGGCTGTTGGAGATTTTGCCATAGTAAAAGACTCTTGGAGAGGCATTGATGTAAACTATTATGTAGAGCATGAATACGAACAATATGCTAAAGATATTTTTGGTTTAACACCAGAAATGTTAGAATTCTACTCCAACAAATTAGGTGTAGATTATCCTTGGCAAAAATACAGTCAGGTAATTGTTAGAGATTATGTTTCTGGAGCAATGGAAAATACAACCGCTGTAATATTTGGAGAGTTTACCCAACAAACCAAAAGAGAAATGATTGATGGTAGTGCTGGTGAAGATGTAATTGCTCACGAATTATTTCACCATTGGTTTGGCGATTTAGTAACCTGTGAATCTTGGTCTAATTTACCACTAAACGAATCTTTTGCAACTTATGGAGAATTTCTTTGGAGAGAACACAAATATGGAGATGATAAAGCTGCAGAAGGTTTACAAGCAGATTTAAATGCCTACTTAAACGGTGTAAGCAAAGGCAATTATAAAGATATGGTGCGCTTTGATTTTAAAAGCAGAGAAGACATGTTTGATAGCCACACTTATCAAAAAGGAGGAAGAATTTTACACATGCTTAGAAATTATATTGGTGATGATGCTTTTTTTGCATCACTTAAATTGTATCTAGAAACCAATAAATATACGGATGTAGAAATGCATCAATTAAGGCTAGCTTGCGAAAAAATAACTGGACAAGATTTAAACTGGTTTTTTAACCAATGGTTTTATGCTAAAGGTCATCCTGAGTTAAATATTAGTTACATCTATAACGATTCTTTAAAAACACAAAGCGTAGTTGTAGAACAAATGCAAAAGTTGGACATTGCTCCTATTTACAAATTACCTGTAAGCATTGCTATTTATGTGGATGAAAAAGTAGAAACCCACCAAGTAACAATTGATAAATTAACCAACGTATTTACTTTTAACGTTTCATCAAAACCTAACCTAGTAAATTTTGACAGTGATAAAATGTTGTTATGCGAAAAAGTTGACAACCATGAAAACATAGAAGAATGGGCATTTATGTTTAATAATGCACCAAGGTATTTAGATCGATATGAGGCCATTTCTAAACTATCAAACTCTGAGAATGAAATTGCTACAAAAACACTAACTAAAGCTTTAAACGACAAATATCCCTACATCAAAAGAAAAGCAATTTATAGCATTAAAAATGCTGCTAAAACTAATTCTGAAAATGTTTTAAAAGCACTTATTAACTTAGCAAAAAACGATAAGGACTCTAAAGTAAGAGGAGATGCTATTACCGCTTTAGTCACTTATTTTAAAGAGTCAAAAGAAGTAAAAACCGTTTTAACTAATGGCGTTAAAGAAGAATCTTATTATGTAATTAGCCAATCTTTATTGGGATTATCTAAAGTAAGTTTTAATGATGCCATGAGTATTGCTAAAAACTTTGAAAACGAAAAAAATAGCACTGTTAAAAATGCAGTTTGTGCCATTTATTCAGAACATGGTACAGCTAAACAACACCCATTTTTAATGAAAACAGCCAAAGAAATAACTGGTTATGGAAAATATAGCTTTGTTAATAATTATGGTAATTACCTTAAAAATCAAGACAACAAAACCATAAAAGATGCACTCCCTATTTTAAAAGATTTTGCACAAAACGAAAAAACTTGGTGGATGAGAATGGCAGGAATTAATGTTTTAGCCGATCTTGACGGAATGCTTACTGATAGAGTTGATGCTGCAGAAAAAGAGTTAAAAACAATTAAACCTGGTAACGAAAACGAATTAGAGCTTAAAAGTAAACTTAAACTCGCTAAAGAAAATAAACAAGAAGTTACTGATGTATTAACAATAATTAAAACAACAGAAAAACACCCAAGATTAAGGCAAATGATGGGGTTAAGTGATGAATAAAATAAAAAGTTAATGACATTAATTGAAACTAACAGAACCTTTATAAACCTTGGTTTCGCAACAGTAAAAATGCGAGAAGATGGGATTGTTAATACAAATATTTTGTTTTCTGGATCTGCTACTTTAGAGCAAGCAACAGAATTATTTAATGCTTATAAGGAAGTAACTAAAGGTATAAAAACTCCTCACCTTTTTACAGTTGCTAAATTAGCCATAATGGAAAAAGATGTAATGGAATTCCTTTCTAAAGTATCTCCAACTTATGGCAAAGCAGATGCTTTTGTTATCCACTCTTTAGCTCAAAAAATTATTGCAACCGCTTTTATAAAATTTCAAAAACCAGCTATTCCAACAAACTTTTTTAGCTCCGAAAAAGAAGCCACAAAATGGTTAACACAATATTTATAAAATGTAAAGCCTCAACAAGAATTGTTGAGGCTCGTTTGCACTAACTAAACAGGAAGGTAAAAAAGGAGGGCTTAAAATCCTAATAAGGTTACACCAACAGTAAACGGATAAAGCTCAGGACCTCGTCCATTCTCAAACAATGGTGTTAAACTATAAGTGGCAAAAACATTAAACCACCCTACACCAGCACGTACTGTTGCACTTACTCTAAACGGATTGGTATTAAAATCTTGCTTATCTTTTTCTTTTTTATTATCGCCATTTAAACGATATTTATATTTCATTTTTGTTTGAAGGTTAAACCCAAATATTGCTCCTGCAGAAATATGAAACGATTTGTTTTTATGATTTCCAGTATTTAATTCTAATAACAATGGAGCATTAATAAACCATGTTTTAAATCTATTCTTAGAATAGTTTAACACTGTATCAACTTCTCCCCAAGTATAATCCTGATTAAACTCATCAACATTTTCATGTACAAACCTTCCACCTTCTGGGTTTAATTTAATGTTGTGTTTTAATTCATAATTATTCCATTCTGTACCTAAACCAGTAACTAAACCAAAACGATGTTTATGTATAGGAATATACCACTCTGCAAAGTTGATAGCAAAGCTCCAAGATTTTGAATATTTCAATTCCATAAATTGAGTAATATCTTCAGGAGCAGTAGATGCATCATTAGTTAAATCAATACTATTTTTATTATTTAAAAATCCATTAATGGCTAAATCAACTCCTGCCCAATGACTTCTGCGTGTTTTAGGAGTTCTTTTTAGTTCTACAGAATCTCCAATTACTGTTAACTCTGTATGTCCCCATTTTACTTTAACAGTATCTCCATCATCTTTTACAACTACACCTTTATTTCCCAACTTTACATCTACATCATCTATTTCAGATATATGTGCATGCTGGTTTCCAACATTAACACTCGAAGCACCACCAGAATTTATTGCTTTAATTTTGGGACTCCCAGCTACATTTACACTAGATGCTCCAGAAGCCTTTCCCTTTACAGATTCTACTGCATGTACTTTTACATCAGATGCTCCAGAAACATCAACAACAACATGATTAGCTATAAAATTAGCTGATTTTACATCCGATGCTCCGCTAGACTTAAGCACAAAATTATTAGCTAAACCTTTTAACTTTATATCACTTGCTCCAGAAAGATTTAAAATCAAATCTTTTACTTCAACATTTAAATCAGCTTCTATTGCCCCACTCCCTGTTATGCGTAAATTATCCTCTCTTAAAACAGCCAAAGTATAAATATCTGAAGCCCCGCTTTGCTTAATTTCATTAAGGTGTTGAAAAGTTACAACCACAACAATACTACCTTTAGTCTTAATCTTACCCTTTCTATAAACAGAAAGTTCTCCATCAATAATTTCTGTTTTTAAATTCACTAAATCTTCATCTTTTGCTCCAGGAGCAGAAATAGTAACTTCATTTTTTTGCCCTTGTACTAACCGAACCTCTAAAGCTCCCGCCACTTTTAATTTGTTAAAAGTTGCTAAAGTTCTTGTTTCTGTTTGAGCAAAAATAGTACTCAAACAAAACAGAGCTACCATCATTATAATTATCCTTTTTGTTTGATATATAGTTGAAATATTCATCTTTAATTTTTTTAAATTAATAATTATCACCGGTGTTTTTAAGTAGGACGAACCACCTACCAATTTTGTTACAGAAAATTATTTTTTATTTTTACCCCTAATAAAATTAGCGGGTTTAGAATTATATGCCAATAACATTCTATCTTTTCCTTTATCCAAAACCTTAGCCTGAATTTGTTTTTTTATCACTTTCCTAAAAATTTGAAGTTTGGTCATTTTCTTTTTTACAGGAGCTGGATTACCATTATATAACAATTCATCTTCATAAACTATTTTAACGCTATTTTCAGCCAATAAAACTTCGTCTGGTTCTATTTCATTTTCTTCAGGAGTTGCTTCTTTTTGCCCTACAGAATCCAATACATCTTTATTTTCAGGTAAAGCTGCCAAAGGGTTTTCTTCCGCTTCATTTACAATTTCTGTACTTGGCTTAATTCCCTTTTCTTTATTTTTTTCTTGCTTATTGTTTTTAGTTATTTTTTTAGATACTGTTGCAATCTGAGGTTTTTCATCTTCAAAAACATAAAAACTTAAAGAATCTTCATTTTCATCATCAATATTCGTATGATTTGTATTTGCTAGAGGAAAATATTGTTGCTTAACCGAGCTATTAAAACCATTAAACCAAACCAATATTACAATTGCAGCAGCTACAGCTGACGACCACCAATACAAAGAAATTACTTTGGCTTCTTTTTGAAAAAGTGCTTTTTTATCCTCAAAAACAATTGTAGGAGCAAGCAGTTTAGTATTTTGATAAGCAACAAAATCTTTTTGTAAACTTGGATTTTTTGCTAAAAATGCATTTAATTGTATTGAAGTTTCAGGAGTGTTTAACCCTTCAACTTCTGCAATAATAAAATCTTCATAATTAGAAACAGTAATAAAATTAACTTCTTTTTTTAATTGACTTTTATCAACCAATTCTATTGAAGGGGCAATTAATTCATGTATTTCAAAAGCTTCTAAATCCTCTTTTAATTCAGGATTATTCTCAAAAAACAACATCAACTCCGCAATTAGTTCAGGAGATAAATTCTCCTCAACATAATCGAGCAAATATGCTTCGTAGTTATTTTTTGTTATTAAACTCATATCAATGCCTCCACACTAACTAAATAATTTTTTAAAAACTTTCTTCCTCTAAAAATATAAACCTTTACTTGCGATTCTGTCATTCCAGTTATTTCTGCAATTTCATCATAAGCATACCCTTCGTAATCTCTCAATAAAATAACCGCTTTTTGGTTTTCTGGTAATAATTCGATAGCACTATGTAAAATTTCTTGCAAATCAGAATATTCCGATTTTGTAGTTAAATTTTCAACTTTAACATCACTAAAAGAACCTTGTTTTTTTTCTTTTCTAACCACATCAATTAACGTATGATATGCTGTTGTAAATAAATATGATTTTATTTTAGCCACATCAACATTATCTCTTTTTTCCCAAAATTTTAAAAAAGTATCTTGTACAATATCTTTAGCCTTATCAATGTCTTTAATGTTTTTTAAGACAAATCGATAAAGATTATCAGAATAGCTTTCTACACTTTTATTATACTCCGAAACGGTCATTAATAATTTCCTGTTTGTTGTGTGACGAACACGAGTTACAAAAAGTTACAACTAAATTTTATTTTTTTTTGAATAAACCAAAAACAGCCGAACCACTCCCAGTCATAGCTGCAAATACTGCTCCATTAGCATACATTTTTTCTTTCGTTTTCTTTATGATAGGATGGTTAGGAAAAACAGAAGTCTCAAAATCATTTTTAAAAATTGTTTTCCAACTTTCCGGTGGTAATTTTATATCCTCTACTATTTTTTGAGATAATTGTTGCGGTACAATTCCTTGATAAGCCTCTGCTGTACCAATGTGTATATTCGGATATTCAATTTTAATATCATACAAAGAAAGATCAAGAGCTATAGTCTTAAATTCATCTCCTTTATGATAAGCATAAACAGGTTTGTTTTTTATAAAAAAAGCACAATCGCTCCCCAACTTTCTACAATAAGCTATTAGTTGAGTATCTAATAAGTTTAATTTAAATAATTTATTTAACGCTATTAATGTAAAAGCTGCATCTGCCGAGCCACCTCCTAAACCAGCTCCAATAGGAATTACTTTATGCAAATGAATTTTCACATTAGGAATATTAAAATCTGCTTTAAGTAAATAATATGCCTGCAAACATAAATTAGAAGAAGAGTTTCCTGGAATTGCTATACCTGTAGAAGTAAATGTTAACGTTTCACTTTCTATAATTTCCAACACATCAAAAACATTAAACACAGGATAAAAAATGCTTTCTATGTTATGAAATCCATCATTTCGTTTCTCAACAACATTTAATCCGATATTTATTTTAGCATTAGGAAAAACTAACATAGTACAAATTTAGTAATTTAGCAGGCTGATTTTATTATTGGATGATGTAAATAAAAGTTTTATGTGTTATAAAGTTAAAACCACATTAAACTTATAAAATTTTAAGAAATGGCAGTATATCTAGATTTTGAAGAACCAATAAAAGTATTAGAAGACCAATTAGCTGAAAACGCTAAATTACAAGAAGATAAAGGTGTTGATACTTCTAAGATTGTAAATGAAATTGAAAAAAAACTAAAAGAAACGCGTAAAGAAATTTACAGCAATCTTACAGCATGGCAAAGGGTTCAAGTATCTCGCCATCCAGAAAGGCCTTATACTTTAAGTTATATTGAAGCCATTACAGATGGTGAATTTATAGAATTACATGGCGATAGAACTGTAAAAGATGATAAAGCTATGGTTGGTGGTCTTGGTAGTATTGATGGGCAGTCGGTTATGTTTATTGGGCAACAAAAAGGTATTAACACCAAAATGCGTCAATACAGAAATTTTGGAATGCCAAACCCTGAAGGGTACAGAAAAGCTTTACGCTTAATGAAACTTGCCGAAAAATTTAACAAGCCTGTTGTATGCTTTGTAGATACTCCTGGGGCTTTCCCTGGTTTAGAAGCTGAAGAAAGAGGACAAGGTGAAGCAATTGCAAGAAATTTACTTGAAATGTCGCAATTAACCGTACCAATTATTGTAATAATTATTGGAGAAGGAGCTTCTGGTGGAGCTTTAGGTATCGGTATTGGCGATAAAGTATTAATGTTAGAAAACACTTGGTACTCTGTCATCTCTCCAGAATCTTGTTCTTCTATCTTATGGAAAAACTGGGATCACAAAGAAGAAGCTGCCGAAGCATTAAAACTAACTTCTACAGATATGCTAAACAATAAATTAATTGATGGTGTAATTAAAGAAACAATTGGCGGTGCTCACACTAACCCTGATGAGATGTTTGCTATTGTTAAAAAAGAAATTTTAAAGCATTTACCTAAATTAATAGAAAGTGATAAAGATAAACTGGTTGCAAAAAGAATTAACAAATTTTGTGCTATGGGAGTAATTAACGAATAATTACCAACTACAATTATAACAAAGGTGCAGCAAATTATTGTTGCACTTTTTTTATATCTTATAACCTGAGTTCGATATAAGATTTATAACCTGAGTTCGATATAAGATTTATTGATAAAATTCAATAAATATGTGAGGTTCGACTTATAATTTTAGGAAGCTAGCGAGCTAGTGTCCTAAAATTTAAGGAAGAAAATTGCGTATTTAGTGGGTT
>JBMYXB010000036.1:0-19930 GCA_049608005.1 Vicingaceae bacterium | reverse complement strand
GACTTTCAGTCTGCGAATTAAAACTATGGATTTTCAATCCATAGTGGTTTATTTACCACAATCATTAATTTTTATATTTTTTGCCACAACAACTTTTTTGTTGTTTTTAGGTAATAATATTATCTGAAAAGGATATACCATTACTGATGCTGAAGCACAGTTAACCCCAGGTTTTGTTTCTGTTGCAGTTATTGTAATGGTGTTTTTGCTTTCTATAACTTTTTCAACCTGTAAGCTGTAGCCTCCAGAGTTTCTTTCGCCTAAAGCAATAACAACAAGCATGTTGGTGTTAAAATCAATTTCTGGAAGTGCTGGTTTTCTATCGTATTTTGCATAGCATTTTTCCCAAACAGGTTTAAATTCTTCTTTAGTATTAATTTTTATTGTTTCTGCATTATTATAGTCACTAGCATTTCCAGATTTTAACTCGGTAAAACTTAAATTGCTAGTTGTTGGTTTGGCATTTTTAGTACAGTTACAAGAAAGTTGAAAAATAATTAGTACAAGTATTGTTGAGGTTAGAAGTATTTTTTTCATAAGTGTTACATTTTTCCCATAGGGGTTTTAATTCCTTTAGTGTTGTTACATTTTTTATTGCTTGTGCAAGATGTAAGCGTTATCATAAACAATAACAAAAAGCAAAGAGATAAAATTTTTACTAAAGCTTTCATAGTCAAACTTAATTATCATTTAGTGTTTAAACAAGCCAAATACTTTTCTATCGTATTCTCAAGCCCAAAATATAATGCATCACAAATTAATGCATGTCCAATAGAAACTTCTAATAGACCATTAATATTGTTTTTAAAGTAATTGAGGTTGGCAAGATTTAAATCATGACCAGCATTTATCCCTAAGCCTAGTTTGTTGGCTAAGTTAGCAGCTTCTATAAACGGAGCAATAGCTGTAGCTTTATTTTTTGAAAAATTATCAGAATATGGTCCTGTATAAAATTCTATTCTATCAGTTCCTGTTTCTATTGCATTTTCAATGTTAATTATTTCAGTATCAACAAAAATAGAAGTCCTAATTCCTGCGGCTTTAAATTCATTAATAACTTCTTTTAAAAAATCCTTTTGCTTTAGAGTGTCCCAGCCTGCGTTAGAGGTTAAAACTCCTGGAGGGTCTGGAACTAAAGTTACTTGCTCAGGTTTAACAGCTAAAACTAACTGCATAAAAGCTGCATTAGGAAAGCCTTCAATATTAAATTCGGTATTTAAAACAGGTTGTAAATCATAAACATCTTGATAGGTAATGTGCCTTTCATCAGGTCTTGGATGTACGGTAATTCCTTGTGCACCATATAACTCACAATCTTTTGCAACTTTAACTAAATCTGGGAGGTTAGTACCTCTGGCATTTCTTATAGTCGCAATTTTATTAATGTTAACACTTAACTTAGTCATTGTAATTAGTATTTTTGAATAGATGTTTAGGCGTAATTAAAAACATCAATAATAAACAGGTACAAAAGTAGAAACTATTCGATAAATGATAGCATTAGAATTAATATCTTATGATATACCACCTTTAAAGCTTTCCGATACGGGGGTAAAAGTGTTAGATTGGATGGAGGAATTTAAAACAACCGATTTGCCTGTTGTAGATAATAACAAGTATGTAGGTTTAATTGGAGAATCAGAAATATTAGATAGAAACGATATTGAAGATCCTTTAAAATCATATAATTTAACTTTTAAAACTCCTGCTGTGCATGAGGGTAAACATATTTTTGAAGTAATTTCATTAATTGTTCAGCATGAAATTGATGTGCTACCTGTAGTAGATAGCGATGAAAAATATTTAGGAATTATTACACCTCAAACCATACTAAAACACTTATCTAAAGTAGTTTCGGTTAATAATGCAGGTAGTATTATTACGCTAGAAGTAAACATAAAAGATTACTCTTTATCAGAAATTTCTAGAATGGTAGAATCTGATGATGCAAATATTTTAGCATCATTTATTACATCTCATGCCGAATCTACAAAATTAGAAGTAACGTTAAAAATTAACAAAACAGATATTAGTAGAATATTACGCACCTTTGAAAGGTTTAATTATACCATTTTAGCCTCTTATCACGAAAGTGAATACCATAATGATTTGCAAGATAAGTACGATCAGTTTATGCGTTTTTTAAACCCGTAAAATGTGTTCTTCGCTATTTAAAACCGTCTTTTTTCTTTTTATTGTTACAGAAGCTCTGTTTGGGTTTTCTCAAAATAATAAAACAGAATTTGTAATTATAAAAGAGGTTAAAATTATTGGAAATAAATCTACTAAAGCACCAATAATTATTAGAGAAATACCTTTAGGTGTTGGCGATACTATACTAGTATCCGGTTTAAATAAATTTTTAAAAAGAACTGAAAGCAATATTTTTAATACTTCTCTTTTTAATTTTGTTACAGTAGCACCTGTTTACTTTGATGATAAAAATATTTCGCTATATATTACTGTAGAGGAACGTTGGTATTGGTGGCCTATTCCAATTTTTAAACTCGAAGAGACAAATTTTAACACCTGGTTAGAGGATAAAGATTTTGATAGGGTTAGCTATGGGTTGTTTTTGGCAAAAGAAAATTTTAGAGGCAGAAAAGAAAGAGCTATGTTGTTGTTTCAGGCAGGATATACCGAAAAAATTGGAGTTAAATACATTGTGCCTTTTGTAAACAAAAAAAAAACAAACGGACTAAACCTTATGTTTAGTTACAGCCGAAATCATGAAGTTGCTTACGCAACAAATAATAATGTTAAAAGTTTTTATAGGTCTAACAATAATTATATTAAGAAAGAAATAGAAGGTGTTTTTGGTTATGAATTACGACCAAAACTTTACATCAATCATAATTTTAATATTGCCTATAAAAGTGTTAATGTTTCTGATTCTGTAATAGCTTTAAATAGCAATTTTCTTACCCCAAATAAAAATCAACTTAAATACTTAAGCTTAAATTATAAGGTAAAAAGAGATAAAAGAAACAATAAAAATTATCCAACTTTAGGTTCTTATTGTGATTTAAGTTTAAATAAACAAGGGCTTGGGGTGTTAGATGAAGATTTAAACGCTTTTTATTTAACCACACATTTAAAAAAGTTTTGGCATTTAAAAAATAGGTTTTATTTGGCAAACTCTTTAAAGTTGAAGCTTAGCATGGATGATGATCCTTATTTTTTAGTAGAAGGTTTAGGCGCAAAAAACGATTTAGTTAGAGGGTATGAGTTGTATTTAGTTAACGGCAAACATTTTGGAGTTTTAAAAAATCAAATTAGATATGGCCTGTTAGAGAACAAAATGTTTAATATTAAAGCAATTCAGGCTAATAAATTTAACAAAATACCTTTAAGCATTTATTTAGGGGCTTATTTTGATATGGGCTATGCACATGTTGATACTAAAATGGCAAACAACTCTTTACAAAACAAAATGCTTTATGGAGGAGGTTTTTCGGCAGACTTTGTAAGTTATTACGATATGGTACTTCGCTTAGAGTTTTCGAGAAATGCTATTAACGAAAATGGAGTCTTTGTTCATTTTATTGCACCAATTTAAAATAATAACTACCTTACGCATCATAAAAAAACACCAAAGTGAAAATTGCAATTTATAGCTATAAATTAGATGATAAGTATTTGTCATTTATCGAACTTCTTTTTAAAACATTACTAAAAAAAGAAGTAGAAGTGCTTGTTTATAAGCCGTTTTATGATGAGTTAAAAAACAAACTTAGTTTAGATAGTACAATAAAAGTTTTTACTTCTAACAAAAACATAAAGGAGATTAATTATCTTTTTAGCATAGGTGGTGATGGTACGCTACTAAAAACAGTTACTATTGTTAAAGATAGTAATGTGCCTGTTTTAGGTATTAATACCGGAAGATTAGGTTTTTTAACAAGTATAGAAACAGCAGAGCTTAATTGTGCTATTGATGCAGTTTTGTGTGGAAATTTTGATTTGGATACAAGAACATTGTTGAGTTTACATACAAAAAATAATCTTTTTGGAGATGTGAACTATGCTCTAAATGAAATTACCCTTCAAAAAAAAGATACATCATCAATGATAACAATACAAGTGTATTTAGGTAATGAGTTTTTAAATTCGTATTGGGCAGATGGACTAATTATCTCTACTCCTACTGGCTCAACAGCATACTCTTTAAGTTGTAACGGACCTATTATTTTGCCAGGATCTGGCAGCTTAATTATTAACCCTATTGCTCCGCATAACTTAAATGTTAGGCCAGTTGTAATACCTGATAATGCTGAGCTAACTTTAAAAATTGCAGGTAGAACAGAAAATTTTTTAGTGGCTTTAGATTCAAGATCTTTAACTGTACCATTATCAAACGAATTGAAAATTAAAAAAGCAGAGCATAAAATAAACTTAATAAGATTAAAAGATTACAGTTTTTTAAACACCTTAAGATCTAAGTTGATTTGGGGGCAAGATAAAAGAAATTATTAATGTAATTGAAACGCAACGAATAGATTGCGATAGTTGAAGTTGGTTTATTTAGAATAAAAATAATATATTTGCAGCTAGTAAAAATTTAATATTTAGATATCAAAAGTATGCAACGAGTACTAGTTTTATTTTTAGTCATATTACTACTTCCTGTTTTTTCTCAGGCTCAAAAGTGGAAAAGACAACGAGTTGAATACTCATTTGGTATTGGAGCAACAAATTTTCTTGGAGATTTAGGAGGGAGAGATCAGGAGGGGTCTAATTTTATTCAAGATTTTGAATTAAAGGCTACAAGGTATGCCGCAAATTTAGGATATAGGTATCAGTTGGGTAAAAACTTTTACGTTAAAGGAAACTTAATATACGCTAAAGTTAGTGGTACAGATAAGTTAACAAATGAACCTGCTAGAGCGGCTCGTCAATTAAATTTTAAATCTAATTTAATAGAATTATCTGCACAGTTAGAGTATATGCTTATTCGTCAAAAATCAGGGCTTCTACATAAATTAAGAGGAGTAAGAGGTAAGCAATGGTTTAGGTTTGAAGTTTATGCTTTAGCTGGAATAGGAGGCTTGTATTATGATCCTAAGGGAGAAAGAGATGGGGAGTGGCACAGTTTAGCTCCATTAAATACAGAAGGACAAGGATTAGAAGGAGGACCTAAAGATTATAGTCAATATACTATGGTTGTACCTTATGGTATTGGAATTAGAAGAAACATTAGTGGGGGAGCAAGATCAAGAAATTTTGGGACATGGAGCATTAGTTTAGAACTTACTATGAGAAAAACTTTTTCTGATTATATAGATGATGTAAGTACCTCATATTATGCAGATGGAGATAAGGATCCAGATAAAATATTACAGGCTGGAGGAGAAGATGCATTGTATTTTCATGACCCATCAGGGCTGTATAATAATGGAGGATTTGGCGAAGCCCAGCAAAGAGGAGATCCTTCAGATAATGATGCATATATGCTAGGAATTATTTCGATTAATTATAAGCCCGCAAGAAGAAGAAGAAATCTTCCTAAATTTTAATAAGGAACAAATTTCTCATAAAGCACTTTATTTGTTAAAACTTCGTTTATAGGTTATAATTTTAATAATGAAGTTTAAATTAACAACAATTCCTCTTTTTTTTATTCTAATAAGTTCTGCTTATTCGCAACATTCAGAAGTTGGTATTACCCTAGGAACATCTTATTACATAGGAGAAATAAACCCTGCAATGCATATTGTAAATAAGGTAAGGCCATCCGCAGGAGTTTTTTACAGAAAAAATTCTAATAAAAGATATTCTTTAAGGGCTGGTTTTAATTATGCATCAATTGCTGCAAGTGATGCAATAAGCTCTTCAGAACTAAGTATTTATAGGGATGTTAGTTTTTCTGCTAATTTATATGAGGCTTATGGAATTTTAGAATTTAATTTTATCCCTTATCAAATAAATAATTTTAGAGCTTCAAAGTTTAGTCCTTATGTATTTATTGGTGTTGCAATGTTTTATAATCAAATTAATATAGATAATAAAGCTAAGGGATTAACAAATGAAATTATTGAAGATATTACAGAACCAGCCATTCCTTTTGGGGTGGGTATAAAGTTTAACTTTGTCGAAAATTTAGGGCTAGGAATAGAATGGGGGATGAGAAAAACGTTTACCGATAAATTTGATGGCCTTTCGGCAACTAGTAATGATGATTATCAACTAAGTAGCACTCAAAACAAAGATTGGTACTCAATTTTTGGAATAACCTTAAATTATAAATTTTTAACAAAAAGAGATCGCTGTCCAGGAGCTATTAATTAGTAATAATGCTATCTTTGCCCGATCTTAAAAAAAGGATCAATTAAATGGATTACAAATCTTTAATAAATACTTCTAAAGTACCCCAACATGTTGCTATAATAATGGATGGCAATGGGCGTTGGGCTAAAGAACATAGTAAACCAAGAATTTTTGGGCATAAAAACGGAGTGTTATCTGTAAGAAATGTAGTAGAAGGAGCTGGAGAAATTGGATTAAAATACCTTACGCTTTATGCTTTTAGTACAGAAAACTGGAAAAGACCTAAGGTAGAAGTTTCAGCGTTAATGCAACTTTTAGTAGCTACAATTAGTAAAGAGGTTGCTGGTTTAAATAAAAACAATGTTCGTTTATTAACTATTGGCGATTTAAAAAGTTTACCTGGCAATTGTGAAAAAGAGCTGAACAAGGCGATGGAAAAAACTAAAAACAATACAGGGTTAAGTTTAGTTTTAGCATTAAGTTATAGTTCAAAATCCGAAATTGTTGGTGCAATAAAACAAATTGCTACAGATGTTTCTGAAAAAAACATTGAACTTGAATGTATTAATGAAAAGTTAGTTGATAGTTATTTAGATACTGCCATGATTAATGACCCTGAGTTATTAATTAGAACAAGTGGAGAGCACAGACTCAGTAACTTTTTATTGTGGCAAATAGCTTACTCTGAACTTTATTTTACAGATAAGTTGTGGCCCGATTTTACAAAAGAAGATTTATTTAAAGCAATTGTTGATTACCAAGGCAGAGAAAGAAGATTTGGGATGACAAGCGAACAATTAAAAGGTTAATGAAGAACTATATTTATATTATTATAATTATGCTATTGCCAACATTGGCTAAAGCACAATTTTCTATCAACTCTGATTTAGACGCGATTAATTATTCTGCCCCTAAAGAATATGAAATAGGAGGAGTTACTATTTCTGGAATTAATTACTTTAATCCAGCAACAATCAGAGCAATTTCAGGCTTAAATGTTGGTGATAAGGTAAAAGTGCCAGGAGATAAAACAACCAATGCAATAAAAAAATTGTGGGAACAAAAACTATTTGCTGATATAGAATTGCGAGCCTCAAAAATTGAAGGAGATAAAATCTTTTTTGATATAAAAATTACTGAATTACCTAGACTAAGTAAATTTAAATTTGTAGGAGTTAAAAAAGCAAAACAAAAAGATTTAAGAGAATCTATTGAATTAGTTAGAGGTAAAGTTGTAACTGAAAACTTATTGGTTACCACTAAAAATAAAGTAGAAAAATATTATGTTGCAAAAGGATTTTTAGATGCTAAAGCAATAATAAATCAAGAAAATGATACCGCTGTAGCCAATAATGTAATACTCGTAATAAAAGTTGAAAAAGGGAAAAGAATAAAAGTTAAAGACATTAATTTTAACGGAAATGAGGCATTAAAATCAGGTAAGTTAAGAAGGTCCTTAGAAGAAACTAAACGAGCAAGATCTTATAATATCTTTACTATATCAAAATACATTCCTAGCCTTTATAAAACAGATAAGCCTGCTATTATTGAAAAATACAATGAAAAAGGGTATAGAGATGCTAAAATAGCTTTTGATACAGTTACGCGAGTTAGTGATAAAAGAGTTAGTATAGATATAAATATTGAAGAAGGTAATCAATATTATTTTAGAGATATTAAATGGGTAGGAAACACCATCCACTCAACAAAAATATTGGATAGAATTTTAGACATTAAAAAAGGAGATGTTTATAATAAAAAAACATTAGACTCGAGATTGTTAATGAACCAAAACGGTAGAGATGTTAGCTCACTGTATTTAGATGATGGTTATTTATTTTTTCAAGTAAATGCAGTTGAGGTTAGGATAGAAAATGATTCTATCGATTTTGAGATGAGAATGTATGAAGGGAAACAGGCAAGGGTAAATAGAATTACAATTGTTGGAAATGAAAAAACAAACGACCATGTAATTAGAAGAGAAATTAGAACAAATCCTGGTGAATTGTTTAGTCGTTCGGATATTATTAGAACACAAAGAGAATTAATGCAGTTGGGTTATTTTAATCCAGAAACAATGGGGGTAAACCCAAAACCGAATCAAGAAAACGGAACAGTTGACATTGAGTATGTTGTAGAAGAAAAACCATCAGATCAAATTGAACTTTCTGGAGGTTGGGGAGGAGGCCGAATAGTTGGTTCATTAGGTGTTTCTTTTAATAATTTTTCAGCAAGAAACTTACTTACAAAAGGAGCGTGGAGACCATTACCCGCAGGAGATGGTCAAAAATTAGCTTTAAGAGCACAATCAACAGGTTTAGGCTATCAATCTTATAGTATGTCGTTTACAGAGCCTTGGTTGGGTGGAAGAAAACCAAACTCTTTAAGTGTTAGTTTAACACATGTAAATTTAAATAATACTTCAGGAGAAATTACCCAATCGTTTAAATCTTATGGTATGGCTGTTGGTTTAGGAAGAAGGTTGAAATTTCCTGATGACTTCTTTACCTTATATAATGAGGTATCTTACCAATATTATGTAATTGATAATTATACGGTATTAAATGGTTTTTCTGATGGATTTGCAAACAACTTAAGCTTTAAACATGTTTTATCAAGAAGCTCTGCAGGGCCAAGTCCAATTTATCCAACTACAGGTTCTACTACAACATTAACTTTAAAACATACCTTACCATATTCATGGGTTAGGTTTGAAGATAAGGCATACGCAGATCTTACAGTACAAGAAAGAAATCTGTTTGTAGAATACCACAAGTGGAAATTCCAAACATCATGGTTTTCTAAATTAACAAATAGTAAAAGAGCATTTGTTTTAAATACTAAAGCAGGGTTTGGATATTTAGGATCTTTTAACAAAGAATTAGGAACAACTCCTTTTGAAAGATTTTATTTAGGTGGTGATGGTTTATCTGGAGTAAATCAATTTGTAGCAACCGAAGTTATAGCACTAAGAGGTTATGGATCAGGAGATTTATCGCCAGGTTCTGGAGCTACTTTTGTATCTAAATATACGGCAGAATTAAGGTATCCTTTCTCTTTAAATCCTAGTGCTACAATTTATGGCTTGGTATTTGGAGAAGCAGGTAACTCATGGGATTCTTTTAATGAAGTTAACCCTTTTGAAGTTTATAAATCTGCTGGTGTAGGGATTAGAATTTATATGCCAATGTTTGGATTGTTAGGATTAGATTGGGGTTACCGATTTGATGACATACCTGGAAGAACTGATCCAAATAGTAACACTGAAATTCACTTTAGTATTGGTGGAAGCATAAACGGATGGTAATGTTTAAAAAACCTGCTGTATATTAAAACAGCAATTAAAGTAAGGAGGAAAAAATTATGTTTATGAATTTAAAGAAAATAGGATTAATAACAATTTTAACGTTAGCAACTTCTTTTGCATTTAGTCAAAGCTTTGGATATGTTGATACAGAATATGTATTAGAAAATATTCCAGATTATAAAGATGCTCAAGACGAATTAGACAAACTATCAATAGAATGGCAGAAACAATTAGAAAGAAGATATTCTGAGATTGATAAAATGTATAAAAACTATCAAGCAGAGCAGATTTTACTTACTGAGGATATGAAAGTAAAACGTGAAGACGAAATCATAAAAAAAGAAAAAGCAGCAAAAGAATATCAAAAACAAAAATTTGGAGTTGACGGAGAGTTGTTTCAGAAAAGAAAAGAACTTGTTAAGCCAATACAGGACAAAGTTTATAAGGCTATTAGTGAAATAGCTAATTATAAAAAACTAGGAGCAGTATTTGATAAATCGAGCGGTTTAACCATGTTATATACCAATCCAAAATATAATATTAGCGATGCAGTATTAAAAAAAATGGGATATAAGCCAGGTGAAACAAAACAATAATATATATTTGAAAACTAAATAAATTACATAAAATGAAAACAATAAAAATAACACTATTAATGCTTGTAGTTGCTTTATCAACTACAGCGATGGCTCAAAAAGGAGTAAAAGTTGGACATATTAACTCTAATGAGTTACTTATTGCTATGCCAGAAAGAACTGCTGTTCAGAAAGAATTAGAAGAGTATGCAAATCAATTAAAAGCAACTTTAGACGTAATGAGAAAAGAGTACGAAACTAAAGTAGCTGATTTTCAGTCTAAACAAGATGTGATGACTGATGTGATTAAAGAAAATAAAATTAAAGAAATAACAGATTTAGAAAGAAGAATTACTGAATTTCAGCAAACTGCTGAAGCAGACTTGCAGAAAAAAGAACAAGGATTATTACAACCTATTATTGATAAAGCTAAAACAGCAATTAATGATGTAGCTAAAGCAGAAGGTTATACTTATGTTTTAGACTCTAGCGTTGGAGCCATTCTTTATTCTGTTGATAGTGATAACATCTTATCAAAGGTTAAAACTAAATTAGGAATTCAGTAAAAATATTTACTTAATTTAATCCCAGCTTTTTAGCTGGGATTTTTTTTGCTCTATTTTGATTAAAACCATAAATAATAACACTGCACCAATCGGAATTTTTGATTCTGGCTTAGGAGGATTATCTATTTGTAAAGAAATAGTTAAAATACTCCCTAATGAATCTATAATTTATTTAGCTGATAGCCTTAATGCTCCTTATGGAGAAAAAACAAAACAGCAAATAATTGATTTAAGTATAAAAAATACAACGTTACTTTTGTCTAAAGGGTGCAAATTAATAGTTGTTGCATGCAATACTGCTACAACCAATGCTATTGATGTTTTAAGAGAATTGTTTGATGTTCCTTTTATAGGAATAGAGCCTGCTACAAAGCCAGCTGCTTTGCATACAAAAACAGGTAAAATTGGTGTGCTAGCTACTAAAGGAACTTTAAAAAGTAAACTGTTTTTAAATACATCAGAACAATACAGAAAGCGTTTAGAAATAATTGAGGCCGAAGGGCATAATTTAGTTCGATTAATTGAAAAAGGAGATTTGGAAGCAACAATTCCGTTGTTAAAAAAATATTTACAACCAATGTTAAATGCTAAAGCCGATAATATTGTGTTAGGATGTACACACTATCCTTTTTTAATTCCTATAATAAAAGAGTTAGTACCTGCTAATGTAAACATTGTAGATTCTGGTGAGGCAGTAGCAAAGCAAACATATAAAATTCTAAATCAGCAAAAATTATTTGCGGCATCAAACGCTAAATCAAATTGCGCGTATTATACTAATAATGACCCACAACTATTAACGTTATTTTTACAGAGAATTGAATTAAAATTTGATGAAGTTGCTAAAAAGAAATTTTAATGAATAAGTCGCTCGTATAATTTTTCATACTGCGGAAGAACAGTGTGGATGTCAAAAACTTTAGCTTGTATAAAAGCTCCTTCTTTAAATTTTAAAAGTGTTTCATCATCAGCAAGTATTTTTAAAGTGTTTTCTGCCATAGATTTTACATCGCCAACATTACTTAAAAAGCCTGATACTCCATTTTTATTTACCTCAGGAATACCACCAGTATTAGTTGAGATAACAGGTGTTTTTGCAGCCATAGCCTCTAAAGCGGCTAAACCAAAGCTCTCTGATTCTGAAGGCAAAATAAATACATCTGCAATAGAAAGAATACGCTCCGTATCTTTTACTTTACCTAAAAATTTTACTTGGTCGCAAACGTTTAATTCTCGGCAAAGTTGTTCCAACCTGCTTCTTTCAGGGCCATCACCAACCATTAATAAAACAACCGATTTTTGTTGTCTAACAATATCAAAAATTCGTAAAACATCCTCAGTACGTTTTACTTTTCTAAAATTAGAAATGTGTATTAAAATCTTTTCGTCATTAGGACAAAAAGAGTTTTTAAGCGTTATATTTTCTTCTTTTAAATTGTATTGCTCTAAGCAAATAAAATTAGGAATAACTTCAATTTCTCTGCCAACTTTAAAGTGTTGATGTGTATCTTTTTTTAAGCTTTCTGATACTGCTGTAACAGCGTTAGATTCGTTTATGGCAAAGGTAATTACCGGAGCAAAAGAAGCATCCTTTCCTACCAATGTAATATCTGTACCGTGTAATGTAGTTACAAAAGGAATATTAATGCCTTCAGATTTTAAAATGTGTTGTGCCATATAAGCTGCAGAAGCATGAGGTATGGCATAATGTACATGTAATAAATCGAGTTTTTCAAACTTTACAACATCTACTAATTTACTCGTTAAAACCAACTCATAGGGTTGGTAATCAAACAGTGGGTAATCAGAAACTTTTACTTCGTGATAAAAAATGTTTTCTGAAAAAATATCTAAACGTACAGGTTGTTGGTAGGTTATAAAATGAACCTTATGGCCTTTAGCTGCTAAAGCAATTCCTAATTCTGTAGCCACAACTCCACTCCCTCCAAAGGTTGGATAACAAACAATACCTATATTCATAACGAGTACTTTTTTTGATAACAAATATACTCAAATAGCAAGCTGTTTTTTGTTGGGTTGTTGATATCCTTTTAATATTGTTGGATTGCTTTCAAAATTTTATTTCCTCTACTTTTAATTCCTGAACTGCCATTTGGTAAAAGAGCCTCGATACTTGCTTTAAGTTCTGGTATAATGTCGGGATATTTTTTAGTAAGGTTGTAAATAACATTCATACTAAATGCTTTAACAGCAACAGGTTCTTTAGCAGCGTTTAACAACTTAAAGCTTACATCTAAAATTTCTCCTTCATATTCTTCAGGAACAACTACAAATTGTAATGCCCTTAAAATATTTCTATTGATAGCGTCAGGCTTATCTTTCTGATTTAATAAATTAATAAATACAGGGTAATATTTAAGAAGCATTTGTGGATGTTTTTTTGCAATATCAGACATTGGCCACGCAGCATATTGCGTTATTCTTATAGGCCCTTCAACAAAGCACTTCATTAACTCATCCATTTTTTGTTGCGAGTTAGCTACTTCATTTACAATAGCGGTGGTTAATGTTTTCGATTGTCCTTTCTCTAATTCCTTTCTGTAATTCATTCAATCAAAATTACCGAATAATATGGAAAAGTTTTTCTCGTTATTTTATTGTAATTTTGAATTATGGAAGCTCCTAAAATACCATCAATGTTTGGTTTAAAATCTAAAAAACCAGATCAGTTTTATTTTGAACCTCGCTATTATGATGAGCGAAAAGAAAAAATGAAAAAACGTTACGATAGAATTGCTAGAGAAGTAAATGAAAATCCAACGTTTGAAAAATCGAACACTGAAGATTTTAAATCAAGTATTAGAGAAAATTGGGGAAATAGTTATAGCAGAAATAGAGCAGGAAATAAAATGAATACGCGTGTAATTATTTATGTACTTGCCTTAGGAGCATTAGCATATTACATCCTTTTTTAGTTTTTTCTGTTATACAAAACAATATTTATAGAAAATTCATTTTCGTATTGCCATAACATACACACTCTTAAAAACAAGAAACTGTAAACTCTTCCCCTTTTTTTAGGGGAAGTACCCGAAGGGGGGAAGGGGTAAAAAACCAACAATTCTTTACTTAAAAACACCCCTCTGTCCTGCGGACATCTCCCCTAAAAGGGGAGAAGGAGAAACTATCTTAAAGAAGGTAAAGATTGCTTTTTTATACCAATTTGATTTTATACCGGTTAAGTTTTTAAAAATCGAAATAACGATTGGTTAATGCCGTTTTAATTCCTATAAAAATCATATTAGAGGAGTTGTTTTCTATACTATTTTTATATGTTCTGTTAGTAAAACCTGCCTGTAGTAATAATTGATTTTTTGGATTAATAATGTAGGAAACTTTTAATGTTGAATTAATTATATCTGTTGTTAATCCGCCAGAAGTATGGTATCCATACTCTATAAGATTTCCATTTTCATCTAATGCTCTGTTGTTGTTTGGGAGGTACAAATTTTGCCCAACACTTGTAGTTGTGTTGGTATCAAAGCCAACTTTTGCAACCGTAGTAATGGCCTCAATTATCCATCTTTTTTTCTGATAACTTAAGCTTGCCGTTGTTTCGTTAAAATTAGCTCCTAACGGATGTGCCAAAGGAGCGTTAAAATGTGCATAGTTTTGTAAGGTGCTTATTTGAGTTGGGTTGTAGCTATGGGTATAGGTAAAAGGTCTTACCATATTGTGTTCTAATTGCAAGGTTAAATTTTTAACGGTTAAAAAATCATACGATTTTAGTCCAAATTGATAACCATATTTGTTTGCCCACCAGCCGTTACCAGCTTTAATTTCTCCTAACAAAAACTCATCTAAAATTAATTGGCTATAAAGTATGTTTTTCTTTTTTATTTTAATTTTTAAACTACCGCCAAGTAATGCGTTACCTGACGATCCTTGTGAGTATTCTGTTGGTCGTAAAAAGAGAACTGGGTTAAAGTAATTAATATCATAACCTCTGTAAAAATTATCTTCTTGAGCTTGCCAAACAATACTCTCAAACAAACCAATATTTAACCATTTAAAAGTGTTAAAACTTAAATAATGCACGGTAGATAGTTTTTGGAGGTAATCGCTAACATTGCCCTCAGAAAACCTAATATCTTGGTAATTGGTGTATAGTGCCATGTATTTTAATTTCCAAACATTAGCCGTAACTTTTAAGTAGGGGTAGCTATTGGCGTTATCTGATAAAAACAAAGAACGGTAGCCATCACCAATAAAATTTTTACCATAACCCAATTGAAATGTAAAGTTTTCATCTGCAGTAAAAGTAATGTTGGCTTGTGCAAATAAAGCCCTATTATATTTAGAATACCCGTAACCAGGGCTAATGTTTTTATTGGCAACTAAACCATCAATATGTGATGGGTAGTTAGAATTATCTGACAAAACTGCAATTTGACTGCTCCATTTTTTACCTAAACTGCTTTGCATATTAAATCCAAAAGCGGTTTCGGCAGTTGTTTTAGAGAGGGTGTTATTATTTTCGTAAGTAGCTACAAGGTTTACAATTGGATCTAAGGTAAATGTAAATTTATCAGAAACAGATTCAATAAAATGTTTATTTCTAATTAACTCTCCTTTTGGTGTTTTGTATGCATCAATTATAGAATTATATTTTGCAACTTCTTTTTGGTAAAAAGGCCTTATACTAGTATGAAAATTTTCTAAGGTATCAATATGTTTATTAATGAGGTTAGAAAAGGTTCGCTCGTTAGAAATATTAAAATTTTGAGCATTCGTTTTTATTCCCAAAAACAGGGTAAAAAGAAGTAATATGTATGCTAATATTTTATGCATTACTTAAGTTTTGAAGCAGATTTTTTTTGTTTAAGCTTAATAAAAAAAGGTATTTGAATAATTACAAGGACAGTTCCCATAATAACGATTAGAGCTAAAGTTGGGTCGCATTTTTGAGAAAATATTGCAGCAGCAATAGTAATTAAGTTAAAAATGTAAATAATAACTACGGTTTGTTTATGCGATAAGCCTAAATCAATAAGCCTATGATGGATATGGTTTCTGTCGGCAGTAAACGGAGAAACACCTTTTATTGCTCTTAGTGTAAAAACTCGAATAGTATCTATTAATGGAAATACTAAAATAGACATGGCCAACAGTGGTTTAGATACATTTTTGATAACTTCGGGCAGTTCTTTTGAAGTATGTTCTACTAGTCCAATTGCTAAAACAGCAAATAAAAATCCAATGGTTAAGGATCCAGAATCGCCCATAAATATTTGAGCAGGATTAAAATTAAATCTTAAAAATCCGAGTAAGGCACCAGCTAAAGAAAAAGCTAAAACAGAGTAGGTTAAATTTCCGGCATAATAAAACCAAAAGCCAAAAGCGGTAGCTGCAATTAACCCAACTCCAGAAGCTAAACCATCAACACCATCAATTAAATTAAAGGCATTAATAATTACAATATAAGTAAATACAGAAAGCATAATTCCTGCCCATTCGGGTATTGTATTAATACCAAAAATACCATGTAAACTTGTTAGTTTAACCTCTGCCATTAAAATCATAATAAAAGCTACAAAAATGTGGGCGGCTAGTTTTTTTACTGGGGCTGTTCCAATTATATCATCTTTCATCCCTACAAAAAACATAATTAGTAAAGAGGGTACAAGGTATTTAATAACACCAATATCATTAACGGGTAACCACAATAAAAAAGAAAATAATGTTCCTGCAAAAATCATCATACCTCCCATTAATGGAACTTTTCTGGTATGTATTTTTCTATCGTCAGATGGGTCATCAAACAAGTGCTTAATTTTTGCAATTTTTATAAATGATGGTGTAGATAACAACACAATCATAAAAGCAGTAAGTATGGGTAATATAAATTCTAATTCTTTCATAATTTTTTTAAAAATCGGAATATAAATTTCGTAAAGATGTTCTTAATCCAAAATAAATGTAATTTGTTTCGTTAACAAATGCTGCGCTTGGTATTTTATCGGAACGCTTTGTTAATCCAATCAATACACTTAAATTATTTTTAGGATTAACTAAAAAACCAATATGAGCTTGAAGTATGTTTAATTCTCTTTTTATACTGGTAATTTTAGTTGTAGCAGAAACTGCTCCAGAATTAATAGTTGAATAAAGGTTTTCTTCTTCAGATAGGAATATATTTCCTCCAATTATGTCAGATTTTATTTGATTGTATTTTAGCTGAGTAAACATTCTTTTGTATTTATAATTAATAATTCCAACGATTTCTTTAAATCCTGCACCTAAAGGATGAGCTAAAGGTTCGTTGTAGTTTGAATATGTTTGTAATCTGGTTGTGGAAGAGTAGGTAAAAGCTGAAGTACTATTGTATTCTGCTTGTAGTGTTAAATTGTTGATGCCAAAATATTTAGCACCTATTTGGTAGCCATATTTTGATCCGCCATCATACACAAGCTGGTTGTAAACTACCGCTTTAAAAGGGAGTTTAATTTTTAGATTTGTTCCTACAACAGTATGGTTAACATCGTTAAAACCTGTGGTTGCGGTATTAATTCCGATAACAGGATTAAATTGTTGCCATTGCAATGGCTTTGTTCCTGTGGAGTCTTCTGTTTGCCAAAGTGTAGATTCAAATAAGCCAACATTTAACCATTTTGTTGCTAGCCAACTAAAGTAATGTGTGCTCATTGTTTTTCGTTGAAATAAAGCTTCGCCCGTAGATCCTAAACTTCTTCTGGTTATTGATGATAAGGAGGCATTTAATTTAGTGTATTGAAATTGATCTTTTTTTCCGAAAGTTGAAATGATTTTCCAAAATGGATAATTAAAAGAGGCATCGGACAATAACAATGAACGATAGCCATCACCAATAAAATTTTTGCCAGTACCCAATTGAAAATTAAGGTGTTTGTTTAAGGTGTAAGATATGTTTGCTGATGCTGAAGAAAAATCATATCCTTGATTAGATTTAAATTTTTTCCATCTCCCCTGACCAGGAATTATTCCTGTTCTGTTGGCATAATTATCTAAATATTGTGGCAGTACCATTTGGTTTTCGTAAAGCGAAGTTTCAAAAGAAAATTTTTCGCCAACATTTGCTCTAATCATTATACCTCTTGTATTTTTGTATAATGTTCTTCCAGATTTATCTTCCGAATCTTTACCTAATTCAATATTCCATTGTGGAGATATAGACAGGTAAAAATTTCCAGTATCTACAGCTAAAAAATTGCCATAAAATATAGAACGATACATCCAACCAAAAAAGTTGCGTGGTTTTTTTTCTGATTTTGCAACATTAGAGAGGTAAAATTTTTGTTCATTTTTAGATAAAATAGAATCGGATAAGTTTTTAATAAAAGATTGGTTTATTGGTAAAAAAGATGTGTGCACGTTGTTGTCAAAACCATTAAACACTTTTTGGTTAACTAAACCAAATTCTCTGTTTAACGGTAAATTTTGCTGCTGAGCAAAAACACTTCCAAAACTAAAAAGGAAGATGAAAATAGTAGTTATATGTTGAGTTATTTTTTTCACTTTTTTATCCCTAATAAAGTAAATTTTGTTTTGAATATGTTCTGCAGGGGTAATTGACATTTACTTTATTTGTTTTAAAGCTTCACTTATTTTATATGTTGATCACTATTTGTAATAAAGCGAATATACTAAAATTAGCACTAGGGTTTAAATACTTACAGTTTCACTTTTTCTTTAAAATCTACTGGAAATCTTTTACCAATTCCTTTCGCTTTTGCTTTAATATCTCCGGCAACTTGCACTTCAATATCATCACCACCTAATACACTCATTAAAATTGGAAACGCACTTGCACCCATATCTTTAAGTGATGAGGTAATGATAAAACGATGTATTTGGTTTGATTTTTTAGGAAGTGTTACTTTGTTTTCAATATTAGCTGTGCCCACCTTATTTCCTTTGGCAAAAAGTTGTAAATCAGAATCTACAATACTAATGTTATAGTTGTTCGGGTTTTTTATTTGCATGGCAACTTCAATTTCTACTCCTTTAGCAGTAAAGTGTTTGATGCCAACATCTGTTATGTCAATTACTTTTACCTCTTTATATGTCATGCATCCTGTAAAAAAGAACATGCAACAAATAAAGATAGCAACTAACTTTATAGAAGGTATTGATTTCATAAGTAGTATTGAAGATTTTAAATGAGCGACTAACTACAGTTAATCGCTCATTTAAAATTACATAGAATATTCAGCAAAGTATTTGTAAAACAACGGGATTGTTTCTATTCCTTTAAAGTAGTTAAATACGCCATAATGCTCGTTAGGAGAGTGGATGGCATCAGAATCTAATCCAAAACCAAATAATACAGATTTTAACCTTAATTCTTCTTCAAATAATGCAACGATAGGGATACTTCCTCCACTTCTAATAGGTATTGGTGTTGTTCCAAAAGAATCTTGCATGGCTTGTTTTGCAGCCTTGTAACCTATAAAGTTTGTTGGTGTAACATAAGGTGTTCCGCCATGGTGTGGAGTAACTTTTACTTTAACCGATTTTGGAGCAATACTATTAAAATAATCAGTAAATAATTGTGTTATTTTCTCGCTATTTTGATGTGGTACTAAACGCATAGAAATTTTTGCATAAGCCTTAGAGGCAATTACTGTTTTTGCTCCTTCGCCAGTATAACCTCCCCAAATTCCGTTTACATCTAATGTTGGTCTAATAGAGTTTCTTTCATTAGTGGTGTAGCCTTCTTCTCCATCAATATCAGATAAATCTAATGCTTTTTTATATTCTTCTACACTAAAAGGTGCTTTTGCCATTTCGGCTCTTTCTTCAGCTGTAAGAATCTCTACATCATCATAAAAACCAGGAATAGCAATGTGATTTTTGTCATCACGCATTTTGCCAATCATTTCGCATAAAATGTTAATTGGGTTGGCAACAGCTCCACCATATAAACCTGAGTGTAAATCTCTGTTAGGCCCTGTAACTTCTACTTCAACGTAACTTAAACCTCTTAATCCAACGGTAATAGAAGGGGTATCATTAGCAATAATTCCTGTGTCAGAAATTAAAATTACATCAGCCTTTAAACGTTCTTTGTTTTCTTTCACAAAAACACCTAAGTTTTCTGAGCCAACTTCCTCTTCTCCTTCAATCATAAACTTAACGTTACAAGGTAAAGTGTCAGTTTTCATCATGGTTTCAAATGCCTTAACATGCATGTACATTTGTCCTTTATCATCACA
>JBMYXB010000035.1:0-20100 GCA_049608005.1 Vicingaceae bacterium | reverse complement strand
CTAAGTGGAATTGCTCTCTGTTTTGGAATATTATTTAAAATAATGCATTGGCCTTTAGCCAACATTCTAATGAACATTGGAGGCTTTTCACTTCTATTAATTTTCTTACCAATATATCTATTTAACGGTTACAAAACCAAACAATTAAAAACCACAACGATTGTTCCTGTAGTAATTGCAATAGCAGGTTTTAGCTTAATGTTTTCTTTAGTAAAACTCAGAAACAGTACTGAAGTAACTATTGCTCAACATAACATACAATACAATTTAGATAACGAAAACGAAGCATTAACGAGTTACAATAAAAAATTACTAAATACGGTAAATCTAGAGCAACTAGCCGAAGAAGATAAAAAATCGCTTCAATTGGGGCTTAAAAAAACAACAGAATTAACCACTTATATTGATAATTTAATGATTACTTCTTTTCAGACAGTTAATCCAAAAGGTTTAACAAAAGAAGCTGCTAAAAAAACGTTAGCTAAAAATTATGCTGGTTTAGGAAATTCTAAAATGGATTTAAACGTTGTGAGAGGAAAAACTGCTGAAAACGAAAATTTAGAAACACTTATGTTAAAAGTTACTGAATTTGAAAATGATTTGTCTGGCATTTTCGGTACAGCAGATAATTTTGTGTACAACAAAAGAAACTTTGAAACATACATCAAAAAAGAAAATAGTTTGTTCCCTGTTGGAATTGTGTTGCAAGACTTAACAACCTTAAAATTACAAGTACAACAATCGCAAACATTATTATTAACATATTATAAAGGAAAGGTTTCTTAGATAGTTTAGTTAGTTGAATACATTAGAATAACTAAGAGCTTAAAATCCGACAATTATTTGTCGGATTTTTTTTATTTTCACAATAGGCTTTACACTATATTAAAAAAATAAAATCTCTATATAAACGAGTTTTAATCGTTAAAAATTTTACTTTTATTGAATCAAAAAAAAGAGAAGCTTACGGCTTTTAGATGAAATGATTTATACCAACCAGCAAAAAAAAGATTTATCTAATACTGTAAAATAAATTGATGAAATTTTAACCAACTAAAATCGAAACAAAAACTCAAATATTAAAAAGTTTATCCACTTTATCTTACCAAAATAAGGTAACTAAATTATTGCTTTTTGCCACCGAACAAAGAGATAAAAATATTTCGTTATCTATTAGCTTAGGAGAGGAAGCAAAATTAATTTCGGAAGAAAATTTTTACACAAAAGGACTTGCTGAAAGTTTAATACAGCTTGGAAAAACGTATCAAAACTACTCTAATTATGGAGAGGCCATGAAAGCTGCTTTGCAAGCAATGGAGCTTTTTAGAGGCTTAAATGATTATAGTGGAGAATCTGTTTGTTTAGATATTTTAGGAGGTGTTTATAATTTTTTAGGAGATTACAATAAACGGTTAGATTGTAATTTAAAATGTTTGGCTTTAAGAGAAAAAGCAAATGACATTCCGACACAACTAAGTACAACAAATAATATTGGTGATACTTATATGGAAATGGGCGATTATAAAAATGCGTTAAAGTATTTTGAACATTGCTTAACATTTTCAAATTTATCAAATCAAATTAGAGCTATTGTTTATTACAATATAGGTGAGGTTTATTTTAATTTAAAAGAATATAACGCTGCTCAAGAACAAATTAAAAAAGGGTTAATATTCGGGAAGTCATCTGGGTATTGGCAAATTCAAATTGCAGCTCAATTACTTAATGCTAAAATCCTTATCAAACAAAACAAAAATAAAGAAGCAATAAACAATTTGGATAAAGCTAAATTAATAGTAATAGAAAAAAACAACTTAGAAGAAGAATATACCTTGTATAGAGTTTACTCTGAAGCTTATGAAAATTTAAAACAGTATGATAAAGCTTACGCAGAATTAAAAAAATACAACCTGTTAAAAGAAGAGTTGCTTAATGATAACAGTGCTCAAAAATTAAAGAAGATAGAGTTTGAGTTTCAATTTAAAGGTATAAGAAATGAAGCTGAAGAAACTAAAAAGAAAAATAAACTTTTAACCAAAGCTTTTAACCAAATTGAAGCACAACGTAACGAAATTGCATTTAAAAACCTATCTATAACAGACAGCATAAAATACGCAAAACGTATTCAGAACTCTATTTTACCCACTACAGATAAGATCATAAATGTTTTGCCCAACAGCTTTGTTTTTTATCAACCAAAAGATATTGTAAGTGGAGATTTTTATTGGATAAATAAAATTGGTAATGAAGTTATTTTTTCTGTAATAGACTGCACTGGGCATGGAGTTCCTGGTGCTTTTGTAAGTTTAATTGCTTACAATGCATTAAATAAAATTGTTGTTGAGCAAGAAATTACAAAACCAGCTAACATTTTAAATGCTATTGATCAGATTATGATTGAATCATTTAGTAATACAGAAAATGCTGTTCGTGATGGTATGGACATGGGGGTTTGCTCATGGAATACAAAAACCAATCAATTACAGTTTTCTGGAGCCTATCATTCTCTTTTTATTTGTAATAATTCTCAATTAAAAGAGGTTAAAGGAAATAGAGAATCTATTGGCTATTCATTTTTTGAAAAAAAAGCACCTTTTACTAACCATCAAGTTAATATTGAGGAAGAAAGTGTTGTTTACCTTTCTTCTGACGGTTTTCCTGATCAGTTTGGAGGAGAAAAAGGAAAAAAATTAAAATGGAATGGATTTAGAGGGCTGCTTAAAGAAGTTAATAATAAAAAGTTTTCTAAACAAAAAGAAGAACTCTCTCAGTTTTTAAATAATTGGAAAGGAGATTTAGAACAATTAGATGATATTTGTGTAATGGGAGTAAAGCTATTAAAAGCTTAACTAATATAAATTATATTTTTTTGGAATCAAGCATGTAAAACGGTAAACGTTTTTGCTAAAAAATAAAAAAACCGTTAGATTTCTCTAACGGTTTCGGTAGTAGCGGGGGCCAGACTCGAACTGACGACCTCCGGGTTATGAGCCCGATGAGCTACCAACTGCTCTACCCCGCGATATATTGTGAAAATTAATTTTTCTCTCTAAATCGGCTGCAAATGTAAGGCTTTTTTTAACTTCTCCTAACTATTTGCATTATTTTTTAAAGAACTTTTTTATCTTAAACCAGCTACACCTATAATATTTAGTTTCTTTGCAGAAATAAAAAAAATCAAACACAATGCATAAAGCCGGATTTGTTAATATTATAGGAGCTCCAAACGTAGGAAAATCGACTCTTATGAACGTTTTAGTTGGCGAACGTTTATCCATTATAACATCTAAAGCTCAAACTACCCGTCATCGTATTTTAGGAATAGTGAATGACGATGATTACCAAATGGTTTTTTCTGATACTCCAGGAATTATTGATCCGGCATACAAAATGCACGAAGGAATGATGACTTTCGTAAATATGGCAATTTCTGATGCTGATGTTTTATTAGTAATGGTAGAAGCTCATGAAAAGGCATTTAAAGATGAAAAGATTTTAGAGAAAATTCAAAAAACTTACACGCCTGTAATTTTTATCATTAATAAAATTGATGAAATTGAACAAGAGCTTTTAGAAGATAAGGTTAAATTTTGGAGCGAAAAGGTTCCTAATGCAAAAGTTTTTCCGGTTTCAGCTTTACATAATTTCAATGTAGATCAGGTAGTTATGGAAATAAAAGCTGCTTTACCAGAATCTCCTCCTTTTTACGATAAAGATCAATTAACAGATAAGCCAGAAAAGTTTTTTGTTTCTGAGATTATAAGAGAAAAAATTCTTCTAAACTATAAAAAAGAGATTCCTTACTCGTGCGAAGTAGAAATAGAAGCCTTTAAAGAAGAAGAAAACATTATCCGAATTAGAGCTGTAATTATGGTAATTAGAGATTCTCAGAAAGGAATTATTATTGGGCATCAAGGAAAACCGCTTAAAAAAGTGGGTACGCAAGCGCGTATTGATATGGAAACTTTTTTTGATAAAAAAGTGTTTTTAGAACTTTATGTAAAAGTGAATAAAGATTGGAGGAATAACGAGTCACAATTAAAACGTTTTGGATACCTAAACAAATAAGTTTAGGTAATTTAGCCGCTTCTTATGGGAAATATTGTAGCAATAGTCGGAAGACCAAATGTTGGTAAATCAACCTTATTTAACAGGTTAACAGAATCGCGTAGTGCCATAGTTGATGAAGCTAGTGGTGTAACTCGTGATAGACATTATGGTAAAGTTGATTGGAATGGAAAAGAATTTACACTAATAGATACTGGAGGATACATTAGGGGTTCTGATGATATTTTTGAAGATGAAATTAGAAAACAAGTTATCATTTCTATTGAAGAATGTGACTTAATTATTTTTGTTGCTGATGTTACTGCTGGTGTTACTGATTTAGATCAAACGGTTGCTAATCTTTTACGAAAATCAAATAAAAAAGTACTTTTTGTATCTAACAAAGTAGATAATCATGATAGAATTATAGATTCGAGTGCTTTTTACAACCTTGGTATTGTAGATGAAGTATTTAATGTTTCGGCAATAAACGGTAGTGGTACTGGTGATTTATTAGATGAAGTAGTTAACAATTTAGTTGATTATCCGGAAGAAGACGAAGATGATGGAATCCCAAGATTAGCAATAGTTGGAAGACCAAATGTTGGAAAATCTTCTCTTTTAAATGCTTTAATTGGAGAAGAAAGAAACATTGTAACCAATATTTCTGGAACTACAAGAGATTCTATTACTACACATTATAATGCCTATGGTTTTGATTTAAAACTAATTGATACTGCAGGGATTAGAAAAAAAGGAAAGGTTAGCGAAGACATTGAGTTTTATTCTGTAATGCGATCAGTTAGAGCAATTGAAAATGCTGACGTATGTGTGTTACTTATTGAAGCTACTGAGGGGATGATGGCACAAGATATGAACATCTTTAATTTAGCAATCAAAAACAAAAAAGGAATAGTAATCTTAGTTAACAAATGGGATTTAATTGACAAAGAAACCAACACAGCAAAAGCTTGTGAAGAAGCTATTAGAAAAAAGATTGCTCCATTTACTGATGTACCTATTATTTTTACATCTGTACAAAACAAACAAAGGATACACAAAGCTTTAGAAGAAGTTGTTAAAGTGTATGAAAATAGAACCAGAAAAATACCTACTTCGCGTTTAAACGAAACAATGTTAGAGGTTGTAAACAAAAACCCACCACCAGCCCTTAAAGGCAAGTGGATTAAAATTAAGTTTGTTACTCAACTCCCTACACATGCACCTTCTTTTGCATTCTTTTGTAACTTACCTCAATATGTAAAAGAGCCTTACAAACGTTTTTTAGAGAACAAATTAAGAGAGAAGTTTAACTTTTCTGGTGTTCCGATACAAATATTTATGAGAAAAAAATAATCGTTTATAACGATAATAATTATTGAGTAGTTTAACTCCTCTATTATTTCAACAAAATTAAATCATGAAAAAAGTAACTTATTTAGTTTTAGCTATATCTTTAATAGCATCTTCTGCTAAAGCTCAAAAAAAGGCCGATACACAAGCCGAACTAGATTCTGGAACTGTTGAACAACAGTTTGATTATATCATTAATAAATCTACATCGTTTAAAGATTTTCAATTAATTAGAAGAACTTCAATTCATAAGGTAAAATTGCACACATTAGACTCTCTTAAAACAGTTAGATCTGAGTTAAAAGAAGCAAATAGTAAAGTTGTACAATACAACAACGATGCTAATTCCTTAAAAACGGAAGTAAAAAGTTTAAACACTCAAATTGAAACACTAACAAATGATGTTAATAGTATTTCTTTTATTGGGATGCCTTTAAGTAAAACTGCATACAATGGTATAGTTTGGTTTATTATTGCTTCACTAATTGCTGGTTTATTAATCTTTATGTTTTTGTTTAAAAAGAGTAATTCCACAACTAAATTAGCAGTTAACGATTTAGAAAAAGTTAACGATGATTTTGAAGCCTTTAGAAAAAAAGCTCTTGTTAAAGAACAAGAGATAATGAGAAAATTACAAAATGAAATTAACAAACATTCTAGCTAAGTTTATACTTAATTATTATGTATAAAAAAAGAGGTCTTAACAAATGTTAAGACCTCTTTTAGTTTTAAGTAGTTGTTCCTTATTGAACAATTAGCTTTTCAACTTTAACAGTATCATCAGCTTTAATTTCAATAAAATAAATACCCGAAGCCAATTGCTTGTTTTCATCAATGTTTAACGTATATCTTCCTGCATTAAATGATTGCCCATTAACCACATTAGTTACAACTTGTCCAACCGCATTTCTTACTTTAACCGTTAGGTTATTAATCCCTTTAGTTAAGTTAAAAGATATTTTTGCACTTGAGTTAGTTGGATTAGGATAAACATTAAAGCTAGTAACATTATTTAACTCATCCTGAACAGACAAAGTACCATCAATGTTAATATCATCTAAGTAAAGGTTGTTTCCTCCACCAGCTTGAAACGCAAACTTAAACCTAACATTTGTTTCGTTAGTTATAGAATTTAAATTAGCTGTTTTAGTTGCCCAATCGTTTGATGATGGAGCCCAGACACCTGTATTAAACGTACTACCTATTGTTGACATATTACCACCAATCATAGGCGCCATAGCTAAAGACCAAGAGTAACCACAATCTAATGAATACCACACTAATAAACGATCGTTGTTAGAGCTTGATCGTCTTGCAAATGCCATTTTAAAATTAAATGTTGGATTACTTAAAGATGATAAATCGTAAGAAGGACTAATTAATTCGTGCTTCTCATCTTGTACAGAAATGAAACGATTTAATATACGAACTGAAGCAGACCCACTTGCTGCAGCAGAAGTTGTTCGGGTAAATGGTTGTGTTCCATCATCTAAATTTTCAATTCTCCATTGAGAGTTGAAATTACTTGAGTTTTCAAAACCATCAACAATTATACCTGAATAATCTGCAGTTAAAGAGCTCACAGTAATAATACTACTTTTTGTTTCATTACCCGAACCAGCACTTGTAGATGGTTGATGAGTTACATTATAAACACCTGCGTTATTATAAAAAATAGTTGGCGATGCATCTGTAGAAGTATTTGGTGTACCCCCTGTAAATAACCAGTTAAAGCCTGTTGGGGTTGCATTATAAGAATAATCAGTAAAAATAACTGAATCTTGAGCACATATATATACCGTACCTTGCCCTTGATTAGATGTGGTGACACCAAAATTAAAATCGGCAATTGGTGCACAAATTGCAGGATTATAAGGGTCTGCAACACCTGTTGCCGTAAGGTTTGCTGGTGTAGCTAAGTGCCCCATTCCATCATTAATATTTGTATTAGCAAGTACTGCCTCTACTCTTGCTTTTTGATCTAAAGTAAACATGTTTTGGCAACTTGCATAACTCATATAATTTTCAATTTGATCTACAACATCAACGCCACCATAGTCTGGCTCATTAAAAGAACATGAATTTTGTGCAGCATTACAAGCACTAGTTACCGACTCATATTGTTTTGGTGTATCACTACAATTATCATCATTACCTGAGCACCAACCATAATTAAAAGTATGTAAAAGGTTTAAGCAATGCCCTAACTCATGCGTTAATGTTCTATCATTAAATCCAACGTTTTGATCGCAAATAACAACCCCATAAGTTCCATTATTATTATTCCCTGGGAATTGAGCATAACCTGCAACATAACCACCTCCTGTGTTTGTTTCTATTTCATCAATAATCCAAATATTAAAATATTTTCTGGTGCCATTATTTGGCCAATAGCTCACAGATTTTACATTATCACGAGGAACAGGATAATAACTTAAAGAATTTTCCATCCTTACAATTCCTTCAGTACAATTTCCGTTAGGATCAATATGAGCAAGTCTAAACTCTACATCAACAGCTCCAGCAAAAGGAGCAAACAATGCTCTTGTTTGATTAGCATCTGAGTTTTGTCTGTTAAAATCTATGTTTAATCTATTAATTTGTGCATCAATAACAGATTTAGAAACATATCCTTGCCCTCCACTATGAGTAATATTATGAACAACTACCGGTATAATAACAGTTGTTTTCTTTTTAGAGTGATCAGCATTTTGAATATAATCAGCTGTATATAATTCTAACTGCTCTCTTGCTTGTGCAAAACCAGGGTCTTGCAACTTCATTTCTTCTAAATTTTCATCTGCTGCACACCATTTGCCAGATCTTGTATTTTGGGCAAATAAATTAGAAGCAGAGAAAATTGTTAAAGTAATTATTAAAGTGAGTTTATTTAATTTCATATAGTTTTAGTTTAGTTTTAGTAAGTGCTTTTCTTACATTTCAAATTTAATAAAAAAAAATTCATTTTGGTTTTTAATTCGACTAGCGGCACCTTTTTGTCAATAAACGGACAATAGTGGCTATGTTACAATTCTCTTACCGAGCAAATTGTATTTTTAGATAAGGCTTTCTCATTAATAAATCTTATCACTTTTTTAGCCGTTTCATCTGCAGCTACAAGTTCTCCTTGTTTTTTATAGTTAATAAATTTTTCTTTGTTTGAGAATCCTGTTTTTTCAGCTTTTCTTATTTCTGATTGCATCTCAGTATCAATAATTCCAGGAGCTAAACTTAGCACCTTTATATTGGTGTTGTCAATAGTTGTTTCTTCGGATAAAACCCTACTAAACATATCTAAACCTGCTTTTGTAGCACAATACACATTCCAACCGTCAATAGGACTCCTTCCTGCTCCAGAGCTGATATTTAAAACTGTTTTTTCGCCCTTTAAATGAGCATATTTAGCTATAAAATTATTCGTTAAAATAGAAGGTGTAATTAAATTCAAATTGTAACAATCAATTATTTTTTTATTGTCGATAGTCCCAACATGTTTAATATCTCCAACCATACCAGCATTATTTATTAAGCTAATATTATCCGAGGCATTCAATTCTGGAAAATTAAACTGAAGTACTTCATCAAGATTGCTTAAATCTATCTTTGTGTGATGATGTCTTTCATGTTTCAAAGAACAGGCTCGTGATAATCCATAAATAAAATTAGATTCATCTTTTAATAAAATCTCTACTAAAGATTTTCCTAAGCCTTTACTTGTTCCTGTAATAAAATAATAATTCATTATTTTTAGTTTAATGCATTTTTTAAATCCTCAATCAAATCAGTAACATCTTCAATACCAACACTTAATCTAATTAAGCTATCAACAACGCCTACTTTTTCTCTTTCTTCTTTTGGAATTGCAGCATGAGTCATTGTTACTGGATGTCCAATTAAAGACTCAACACCTCCTAATGATTCTGCTAGTGTGAAAATTTCTACCTTTTTCAGTACTTCTAAAGCATCTTTTAATTGATTTCCTTTTAATGAAAAGGAAACCATTCCACCAAAATCTTCCATTTGGCTTTTAGCAATAAGATGGTTTGGGTGATCTTCAAAACCTGGCCAATAAACCTTATCAACTTTAGGGTGGCTTTTTAAAAAGTGAGCAACCTTAGCACCATTTTCACAATGCCTTTGCATTCGTAAGTGCAGTGTTTTTATTCCTCTAAGAACTAAAAAGGCATCTTGCGGACCACAAACTGCTCCACTACTATTTTGTATTCTATAAATTTCGTTGGCAATTTTTCCATCATTACATATTAAAGCTCCCATTACCACATCTGAATGTCCGCCCAAATATTTAGTTACCGAATGCATCACAACATCAGCACCTAAATTTAAAGGGGTTTGTAAAAAAGGAGTAGCAAAAGTATTATCAACAGCCAACATAATTTTATTGGTTTTAGCTAGTTTACTTATTGCTTCAATATCTATAATATTCATCATTGGGTTGGTTGGTGTTTCTACCCAAATCATTTTTGTATTCTCATTAATTTTAGCCTCAATTTCTGATGTATCTGACATAGAAACAAAATGAAAATGAATGCCATATTTTTCAAAAACAGTTGTAAAAATACGATAAGATCCTCCATATAAATCACTTGTAGAAATTACCTCATCTCCAGGATTTAATGTTTTTATCAAACAATCTATTGCTGCCATTCCTGAACCAAAACAAGCACCATATTTACCATTTTCTAAAGCTGCTAAATTCTTTTCTAAAGCGTGCCTTGTTGGATTTAAAGTTCTAGAATAAGCATACCCTTTATGGTTACCAACTCCTTCTTGCACAAAAGTTGATGTTTGGTAAATAGGTGTCATAATTGCTCCTGTTGCAGCATCATACTTTAGCCCAGCATGAATTGCTTTGGTTCCAAATTTCATTTCCTTTTCGTTTTTCAAATTCTATTGTTTTTTAAAATAGTAAAGATAACAAACTCTTTATGTTTTTAGTTTTACATCCTAATTGTAATTTGTAAAAAGCTTACAAATAAAGGCAACTATATCCTTAATTTTCAGTCTATTTGTAACATTAAATTTAGATTATGAAAAAATTATTAAGTATTTTGTTTATAACTGCTTGCTTTACAGTGCAAGCTCAAGTTAAAAAAGTTCTTTTTTTAGGCAATAGTTATACGAGTGCCAACAACCTACCATTATTAGTAAAAAATGTAGCTTTAAGTTTTAATGATACTATTTTTACCGATCAAAACACCCCTGGAGGTAAACAGCTCATACAACATGCTAGTGACGCAGTAACTTTATCTAAAATTTCTAGTCAAAATTGGGACAATGTAATTATTCAAGAACAAAGCCAAAAACCTGCATTTAACCCTAGCTATGTTGCTACAGAAGTTTATCCTTATGCTGAAATTTTATGCGATTCTATTACCGCTAACTACTCTTGTTCAGAACCAATTTTTTACATGACATGGGGAAGAAAAAATGGTGATGCTGGAAACTGTGCTTCCTATCCTCCATTATGTACTTATGAAGGTATGCAACAAAAATTAAGAGAACGCTACATGCAAATGTCGCTCGATAACAATGCAACAACATCTCCCGTTGGTGTTGCTTGGTCAACTGTAAGAGATAGTTTTCCTTCTATAGAACTTTATACTGGCGATGAAAGTCATCCAAACATTTATGGGAGTTATTTAGCGGCTTGTGTTTTTTATACCACACTCTATCAAAAATCGCCTATTGGTTCTACTTACATTCCGAATGGAATAAGCAATACTGAAGCTTTAAATTTACAAACAGTAGCCTCATATACCGTTTTAGATAGCCTGCCTTTATGGAGAATAAATGCCAATAAACCAATTGCAGATTTCAACTTTAATGTTATAAATAATAATGGAGATGTTACTTTTACCAACACATCTAACAATGATAACACTTACCACTGGAGCTTTGGTGATGGAAATACAAGTAGCTTAGAAAATCCTACACACACTTATACAGGCAGTAACAATACCTACAATGTTGAACTAATTATTTATTCTATGGATAGTTGTTTTTCTGATACGATTACACAAATAGTTGACATTTCTGCAACAGGAATTATAGACATAAATAAGAATAACCAATTCATTTTATATCCAAACCCTGCCAATGATTTTATTGAGCTTAAAACGAATTTTAATTACACTTCAATAACTATTGTTGATATTACGGGCAAAGCAATCAAACAAGTTCAATCTCAAACAAGAATTGATGTTAGCAGTTTATCTAAAGGCATTTATTTTATCCAATTGATTGGCGAAGAAAATACCATTGTAAAAAAGTTTGTAAAAGAATAACCCTTAACTTAGAAACATGAAAAGAATTATATTAATCCTTATCGTTTTTCTGAGTAGCTTATCATACGGACAGAACTACCACAAATTATTAGATAATAATATTTATTGGGATGTTGGTTTTGCCGACATGGGATATATCTGTTCAGGATATGGAAATACTGGCCCATTCAGGTATGCTCTTGCGGGAGACACAATTATAAACTCTGTTAGCTATAAACTTTTTAAAACTTATGATTTTATTAATCAGAATACACAACCAGCTCCTAACTGCCCACCCTTTTTAATAGATACTGCTTACCATCCAGAATATACTTTTAATCAAAAAGTTATTATGCGAGAAGATACTATTACAAAAAAGGTATATAAATACAACACCTCTTCTCAGCAAGAAATTTTGTGGTATGATTTTGATGCCCAACAGGGAGATACCTTAACATATCCTGGTTACGGAAACTTTATAATTGACACCATCTACAACATTGTTACTTCTGACGGAAAGACAAGAAAACTTTTCTCCAATAATAGTCAAACAAATTATCCTGAAAATTATTATATAGAAGGACTTGGTGGTGCTGGGGGGCCTTTCTTTGAGCCTTTCCTTTATTTTGAAAGTGGCTCATGGTTAATGTGTATTAGTGACACTAACCAAAATTCAATTTATTCTCCTAACAACTGCAACAATTTTATAACTGGCTTAAAACAGCACGAAATAAATACTCCAATTCCTTATTTGTACCCCAACCCTAGCTCTAATCAAATCACTATTAAGAATAATGCTAATTTAATCGAAATTAATATTATTGATTTACAAGGAAAAGTAATCCATTCTTACCCTCAAAAACAGGAATTGATTAACATTTCTTTTTTGCAAAAAGGCATTTATTTTATCCAATTAATTGGCAAAGAAAATACCATTGTAAGAAAGTTTGTGAAGGAGTAAAGCCTCAAATCATCTACAGTTAGAGCATTTACAAATTAAAACCAAAAGCAATCATTAATAATAAGATTGCTTCGTTCCTCGCAATGACGTAGTTCATTTTTTTTAAATTTGATAAACAAAAAATGCCCCGAAAAATTTCGGAGCATTTTTTTGTTTATCAGTATAGATTCTTCACTTCAGTTTGTAATTCCGATAAATCGGAAACAAACAATTGTTCAGAATGACATTTAATTAGCTATCAATATTCGCATACTTTGCGTTAGTTTCAATAAACTCTCTACGAGGCGGAACATCATCTCCCATTAACATAGAGAAAGTATGATCTGCTGAAGCAGCACTTTCAATTGTAATTTGTCTTAATGTTCTGTACTCTGGATTCATTGTAGTATCCCACAATTGCTCAGCATTCATCTCACCTAAACCTTTGTAACGCTGTACATGAACGCTAGATTCTTTTCCGGCACCTTTCATACCTTTAATTGCTAAATCACGCTCTTCATCGCTCCAGCAATATTTTTGTTCTTTTCCTTTCTTCACTAAATAAAGTGGTGGAGTTGCAATGTAGATGTATCCTTTTTCTACCAACTCATACATGTGACGGAAAAAGAAGGTTAAAATTAATGTTTCAATGTGCGATCCATCAACATCGGCATCACACATAATAATTACTTTATGGTACCTTAATTTCTCTGTATTTAAAGCTCGTTCATCCTCTTCAGTTCCTACTCTTACTCCTAAAGCTGTGTAAATGTTTTTGATTTCTTCGTTATCAAAAATCTTATGACGCATTGCTTTCTCTACATTCAAAATCTTACCTCTTAAAGGCATAATTGCTTGAAAATGTCTATCCCTACCTTGCTTTGCTGTTCCACCTGCAGAGTCACCCTCTACAAGGTAAATTTCGCATTCTGCTGGATCTTTAGAAGCACAATCGGATAGCTTTCCTGGCAATCCTGAACCAGACATCACATTTTTACGCTGCACCATTTCTCGTGCTTTACGTGCTGCATGACGAGCAGTTGCTGCCAATATTACTTTTTGAACTATAGATTTAGCATCATTTGGATTTTCTTCCAAATAATTCTCTAACATTTCACTTACTGCCTGACTAACAGGAGCTGTAACTTCTCTGTTTCCTAATTTTGTTTTTGTTTGTCCCTCAAATTGTGGTTCTCCCACTTTTACCGAAACAATTGCTGTTAACCCTTCTCTAAAATCATCTCCAGAAATTTCAAATTTCAATTTAGATAACATTCCAGAATTTTCAGCATACTTTTTTAAGGTATTGGTTAATCCTCTTCTAAAACCAGAAAGATGTGTACCTCCCTCATGTGTATTAATATTGTTTACGTAAGCATGTATATTTTCTGAGTAAGAAGTATTGTAAATCATAGCCACCTCAACTGGCACGCCATTCTTTTCACCCTCCATACTAATCACGTCTTTAATTAAAGACTCTCTTGTTTCGTCAATATACCTTACAAACTCAGCCAATCCAATTTCCGAATGAAACAATTCAGTTTTAAACTCTCCAGTTTCTTCATCTTTAGAGCGTTTATCTGTCATGGTAATTTTTATACCTTTATTCAAATAAGACAACTCTCTCATTCTGTTCGCTAGCGTTTCATAGCTATATTCTCTGAACTCAAAAATTTCATGATCGGGCTTAAACGTTACTTCTGTACCAACTGTATCAGTAGTTCCAGCTTCTCTAACTAAGTATTGTTCTTTACCTCTACTGTACTCTTGTTCGTATATTTTACCATCTTTAAAAACTTTGGCATGTAAATGCTCAGAAAGTGCATTAACACAAGAAACTCCTACACCGTGTAACCCACCAGAAACTTTGTATGAATCTTTATCGAATTTACCACCGGCACCAATTTTAGTCATTACTACTTGCAATGCCGATACACCTTCTTTTTCGTGAATCCCCACAGGAATCCCCCTTCCATTATCTCTAACACCAATTGAATTATCTTCATTAATCCAAACATCAATGGTATCACAATGCCCAGCTAAAGCTTCATCAATTGAATTATCAATTACCTCATAAACTAAGTGGTGTAAACCTCTTACTCCAACATCTCCAATATACATGGATGGACGCATTCTAACATGCTCCATTCCCTCTAGGGCCTGAATACTATCTGCTGAGTAATCTTTCTTTTGTTCTTCGCTCATAATCTATATTAATTTTTGCTCTTTTTTTGAAGCAAAACAAATATACTGATTTGTGCCTTTTTTATGATGCTAGAAATAGATTTGTAAAGGGTACTTATTAACAATTGTATTAACAACCTACAGCATGTAAAATTGATTTACTTAATCATTTTAGGAATTGGAACTCCTGTACAAGCGCTAGGCATTTGAATTTTTAATATTGCAGCCACTGTTGCTGCAATATCAGGTATTACAACAAGTCTGTTTGAACTTCCTTTTTTTACGCCTGCACCATACCACAATAAAGGAACATGCGTATCATAACTATAAGGAGAACCATGCGTTGTTCCTGTTGTGTAGCCCGCAGGAATCCAACCCGATTCTAACACAAACAACACATCTCCAGATCTTACTTGATGAAATCCTCTTTGAGCATTAGACACTATTCTTTCTGTATAAACAGTAGCTTTTAAAGCTGAAGCAGTTACGGCTTTTGCAACACCTTTTTGTGTTAAGCCAAAACGTGCTATATCATCTTCTATCAAACCAATATTTAAACCATTTTTATTAATGTAATTATGATTTAAAAACACTTGATAATTAGATACGTTTGCAACAATACTATCAGTGTTGTATTTTCCTTTTATAAAAGTATTCAGTTCTGTTTTAAAATCAGATAAACTAAAATATCCTGCTGGCAAATTATTATCCATTAAATACTGAGGAACATTAACCGCCCCATGATCTGCTGTTAAAAAAATTAACACCTCATCTTTCTCAAAATTATTTTCTAAATAGTTTAAAATTTCTTCTAAATCTTTATCTAATCTTAAATAAGTGTCTTCTATTTCTACCGACATTGGTCCATATTGATGCCCGATATAATCTGGCGAAGAAAAACTGACCGTTAAAAAATCAGCAAACTCATCTTTACCTAAACCCTCTTCTTTTATGGCTGCCAACGCTAACTCTTTTAAAATGGTATTACCAAAAGGCGTAGATTTTATCAAACTGTAATTATAATTACTATCTCGTAAGGCAGGCAAGTTATGAGGAAAAACAGGTTCTTTTTCCCCTTTAAAAACTCCTTCATATTTATTATTATCAGCAATACTTGCGGTGTAGCTTTCTATTGGATACAATGTTTCCCAACTCGATTGCAAATACTTGTTAGAATTGTTTTTTTCATTAATTTGCTGTACCCACTTTGGTAATTGATCCATATAAAAAGAGCTCGAAATCCATTTGCCTTCATCACCACCATCAAACCAATAAGCAGCATCTGCCCGATGGCCTGCGGGCAAAATTGCACCCCTATCTTTTATAGACATACCTATAACTTTACCTTTATTATTGGTTGCCAATTTTAACTCATCTGTAATGGTAGTGCTTAATAAATTTTGAGGCGACATTTTACCCGATTCAGTTTTGCTACCAACAGTACTTTCATCACTATCTCCCGTACAATACATCTCATCATTTGCATATTTATTGTACCAAGTATTAGATATTATACCATGATTTTCTGGTGTTGTACCGGTGTAAATTGATGCATGACCTGGCCCTGTATAAGTTGGCATATAATTGTAATTAGCGTTCTTACAATTGTAACCTTTGTTTACCAATTTTTTAAATCCACCTTCTCCATACCTATCCCAAAAACGTGTTAAATAATCGTAACGCATCTGATCTACAACTATTCCGATAACCAATTTGGGTTGCACCTCTTTTTTTTCTTTTGTTTTTGATTTTTGAGCAAACCCCAAAAATGTAGAAAAAACTAAACCAATTAAAATTGTAAACCTCATTATGTTTGACTTTTTAAGATGAAAAATATTAAAGCTACTCCAACAACAACACTTATTGCAATGTTTAATAAAGCAACCATGTAATTACCTTGTTTTAATAACTCAAAGGTTTCTAAACTAAAGGTAGAAAACGTGCTAAAACCACCACAAAAACCAGTTATTACAAAAAGTTTTAAAGCCGTGTTACCAGATAACTTGCCGTTAAAATAAACAACTGCCACCGCCAACACAATACAGCTTATGGTATTGGATAAAAAAGTGCCTAAAGGAAAATTAGTATGCATCAATTTTAATGAAATTTTAGAAATTCCATATCTGCACACACAACCTATGCCACCACCAATAAATATAGCCAACAGATTAATCAAAGCTGCTCTAATTTTAAATTAAACCTTTTATTGGCAATTTTCATTAGTTTAAAAACTAAACAACCTATTACTGTACCTAAAATTGCTCCTCCCAATATATCAGCAGGAAAATGAACCCCCACATAAACCCTGCTATAAGAAACGATAATTGCCCAAAACAACATGGTAATTGTTATCCATTTAAACTTATTTTTTAATATTAAAATAGAAAAAATTGCTAAAGCAAAACTATTGGATGCGTGAGAGGATACAAATCCAAATTTACCTGCACCACCAGAACCTTTTACATAATGCACAAAGTCTTTTAATACAGGATCCTGATTAGGTCTTAATCGTTCAAAAACATCTTTAAACATCACCACCGAAATTCGATCTCCCAAAAGTATAAGTAGGGCAATAAAAATTGCCACCACAAAAACTCTCCATCCAAACTTTAAATAGGTAAGGTAAAGCAAACCTATATAAAATGGTATCCAAAAAGTTTTACTCGTTATCCAATAAAAAACAACATCCCAAAAAGGCGAATGTATTCCGTTTAAAAACAGAAATAAGTTAACATCTATATCGATTAAGGATTGTAAAATAACTCTTAAATTTTGAGGAACAAATGTAACAAATCCTACAAACTAAACGATCAAAACAAGAAAGCACTTTTTATCTATTACATTTGCGTTCTATTATGATTACCAAAAACAAATATTCTAAAAACGAAAAGCTAAAAAGCAAAAAGGATCTTGAACATCTTTTTAAAAAAGGGAAGTCTATTAATGCATTTCCTGTTCGTTTAATTTATGTGAAAAAAAATGAGCTGATGAATGTTTCTATAAATGCTGGTGTTACGGTTTCTAAAAAAAATATTAAGCTGGCTGTTAATCGTAATTTAATTAAAAGAAGAATACGAGAAGCTTATCGTTTAAACAACAAAGCAATAATAGAAAGTCTTAAAAAAAATAATACTGAGATAAATTTAATGTTTATCTACACCTCAAAAGAAGTGCTTCCTTACCATAAAATAGAAGCTAAAATAAAAACTTTATTAAACCGATTAATAGAAAAAAATGAGTTGGTTATTCGGTAAACTTTTTATATTTCTAATTCGGTTTTACCAATTAAGTATTTCACCAATTTTAGGGCAAAATTGCAGGTACACCCCAACTTGCTCTCAATACAGTATTGATGCTTTAAAAAAACACGGCCCACTTAAGGGTGGCTGGCTTGCTTTAAAAAGGATAGGTTCTTGCAATCCTTGGGGCGGACATGGACATGATCCTGTACCATAAACCAATCAAAAAAAATCATAAAATTTCTTAAAACATTAAAAAGATAAATATCTTAACGTATTTTGTGGTACACTATACGAACGCTTTATTCGTTAGCTTAAAACATCATTATTATGAAAAAAAGAATCACAAAAATAGTTGCAATACTTTCTATTGCTATAACATCCATATTTACGCTTGGGTTTACCGAAAGCTATTTTGAAGTATCAAAAAACTTAGACATATTTTCTACTCTTTTTAGAGAGCTAAATCTTCAATATGTTGATGAAGCTAACCCTGGAGAATTAATGAAAACAGGTATTGATGCCATGTTAGAATCTTTAGATCCTTACACCAACTACATTCCAGAATCTAAAATGGAAGATTACAAAATGATGACCACAGGGCAATATGGTGGTATTGGTGCGATAATTCAAACAAAAGGAGATAATGTTGTTATTGCAGAACCTTACGAAGGTTTTGGTGCAGATAAAGCTGGATTAATGGCGGGCGATAAAATTGTTAAAGTTGATGGAAATGATGCTAGTGGAAAAAACTCTGCAGAGATTCGTGAATTTTTACTAGGGCAACCGGGTACTACTATAGAATTAGTTATAGAACGCCCTGGAACCGAAGGAGAACTAACAAAAATAGTTACCCGAGAGGAAGTGAAAATTAAAGACGTACCTTACTCGGGCATGGTAGAAGATAATGTAGGTTACATTAGATTAGGTGGTTTTACTGAATCGGCAAGTAGTGAGGTTAAAGCTGCTTTAACCAAATTAAAAGAACAAGGAGCTGATAAAATGATTTTAGATTTACGTGGAAATGGCGGAGGATTGTTAAGAGAATCGGTAAATATTGTTAACTTTTTTGTTCCTAAAGAAACTCATGTTGTTAGCACTAAAGGTAAAATTAAATCGAGAGATAACCACTACAAAGCTTTAAATGATCCAATAGATACTGAAATACCTCTAATTGTACTAATTAATGGTGGATCGGCATCTGCATCAGAAATTGTATCAGGATCTTTACAAGATAATGATAGGGCTGTAATTATGGGTTCTTTATCTTTTGGTAAAGGCTTGGTTCAAAACGTAATTCCTTTAAGCTACAACTCTAAACTTAAATTAACTGTTGCAAAATACTACACCTCTAGTGGTAGGTGCATCCAAAAATTAGATTACTCGCACAAAAATGCAGCAGGAAAAGCTGATGAAATACCAGATTCTTTAATTACCGAGTTTAAAACAATAAATAGTAAACGTCCGGTTTTTGATGGTAAAGGTATTGCCCCAGATATTGAAGTTAAAAATAAATTGTTAAGTGATATTGCCACTAGTTTACTACTAAAAAACTTATTTTTTGATTACGCAACGCAATATCGTATTAAGCACAAAACCATTAACACCGTAGAAAACTTTAATCTTTCTGATAACGATTATGAAGATTTTATAAATTTTTTATCGGACAAAGATTATGCCTACACTACTAAAAGCGAAGATTTAATAGTTAGCTTAGAAAAAGCAACAAAAGATGATAAATATTATGATGATGTTAAAACTGAGTATGAAGCCCTTAAAAACAAATTAAATCACAATAAAAAAGACGATTTATACAAGTTTAAAAAAGAAATTATTAAAATTTTAGAAAGCGAGATCGTTTCTAGGTATTATTATCAAACTGGTCAAATACAGGTTTCTTTAAAGCATGATAAAACATTAAATGAAGCTATTAAAACTCTAAAAAATAAAGAATTATACGATTCTATTTTGGCTGGAACGAATAAGTAAACAGTTGGAAGTTGGAAGTTGGAAGTTGGAAGTTGGAAGTTGGAAGTTGGAAGTTGGAAGTTGG
>JBMYXB010000034.1:0-20501 GCA_049608005.1 Vicingaceae bacterium | reverse complement strand
ACAACTAAATTTTAAACCTCCAAATTAATTCTGATTTATTTTTAAAAAAGTTTTTTTTACTCCTCAAAACAATAAAATCAACCTGAAAAACTTATCATCCGAAACCATTGTTTCTTAAGCGTGTTATGTATTATCCTAAAAAAGTCAGCCTGTTTTGGAGTGAAATAAATCTGTGGTTGAGTTTTATTTCTGGGAATCCATTTCTGATAAAAGAACATTTAGCATAACAAAAAAGAAAAATGTATCTTCGTTTCTTACAATTTTTATATTATGAAAAAGTACGAAACACTTAAAAAGTTAATAGCAATAGATTCTCCATCAGGATACACCGATAATGCAAGTAAATATATTTTTGATTTACTAACCAGCTATGGATATTCGCCAGAATATACTAACAAAGGAGCAGTAAAATGTGCTTTAGGAGCAAATCCAACATTAGCAATTGCAGGACATGTGGATACTTTAGGAGCAATTGTTTCGGGTATTAAATCGGACGGAACTTTAGCTTTTTCTTTGTTAGGTGGTTTATCTTTAACTGGAGCAGAAGGAGAGTATGTAAAAATTGTAACGCACTCAGGAAAAACCTACACCGGTACAATTTTGATTAATAACCCATCGGTACACGCCAATAACGAAAAAGAAAAAACACAACGTAGCATTAAAAGCATGCATATTAGAGTAGATGCAGAAGTTTACACTAAAGAGGATGTAGAAAAACTAGGAATAGAAGTGGGCGATATTATTTGTGTAGATGTAAAATACCAAGAACTAGAAAGTGGTTATATAAAATCTCGTTTTTTAGATAATAAAGCCGGTTGTTATGTTTTATTTGAATTGGCAAGAAGATTAAAAGAACAAAGCAAAGAAGTTCCTGTAGAAATTTTCTTTTCTAATTACGAAGAGGTTGGACATGGAGGAACAGTTGGTTATTCCCATTCTATTGAAGAACTTTTGGTAATTGATATGGGTGTTTTAGGGGATGATTGCCAAGGTAATGAGGTAAGTTGTTCTATTTGTGCTAAAGATAGCTCAGGCCCTTATGATTATAATTTTAGAAAAAAATTGGTTGATCTTGCTCAACAAAACAACATTCCTTACAAAGTAGATGTGTATCCACATTATGGTTCGGATGGTTCTGCTGCATTGCGTGCAGGAAACGATTTTAGAGTGGGCTTAATTGGCATGGGTGTTGCGGCTTCGCACGGAACTGAACGTACGCACATTAAAGGCATTGAAGCAACTATTGATTTATGTTTGGCTTATATTAATAATTAGTAAACTTGTTTTATGAATGTACCCTTGATAATAATAATGATTGGATTGCTCATTTTTGGAGCACACCTTTTTAACGGACTCTTTAAATTTACAAAAATACCTAACGTACTAATTTTATTGGTTATTGGTATTGTTGCAGGCCCAATTTTAGGATTTGTTAATGAAGGTCATTTTGGTAAAGTTGGACCAATTTTTACCTCAATAACTTTAGTTTTAATTTTGTTTGAAAGTGGTACTAACCTTAAAATTGGAGAGCTTTTTAAATCAATTGGTTCTGCATTTTTACTAACGCTTTTTAATTTTTTGGCAAGTGCAATTATAGGAACTGTAGTTGCTGTTACTTTCTTTTCTGATATTGATTTTTTAAGTGCTACTTTTTTTGGGGTAATAATTGCTGGAACATCTTCTGCAGTTGTTATTCCTATTATTAAGCAACTAAAAATGAACGAAAAAGGATACACCACTTTAATGTTAGAATCTGCATTAAGCGATGTACTTTGTTTAGTTATTGGATTGGCTCTTTTACAAGCCATGAAACAAGGTGTTTTTGAAATGGGAGCAATTCTTAATGCCATCTGGAAATCGTTCTTATTTGCTTTTTTAATTGGTTTTGCAGGAGGTTTTGTTTGGTCTATCATCATAAAATTTACCCGAATACTTGATAATTCTAAAGTGATGAATTTGGCTATGGTTTTTATTGTTTACGGAATTACTGAATACCTAGGTTTAAATGGAGGAATTGCAGTTTTAATATTTGGTATTACTTTAGGAAACGCTTATTTATTACAAGATACAAGGTTTAAAAAGATTTTTCCTGCAAAAGAATTGTTAACCAACGAAAAAGACTTTTTTAGCGAATTGGTTTTTATCATGTCAACCTTCTTTTTTGTGTATGTTGGTATTTGTATGAAGTTTGGAAGCGTTGGGGTTTATGCCTTAGCATTGTTAATTGTGGTAGGTGTTATTATGGTTAGGCCTTTATCGATAAAACTTTTAGTAAAAACAAAAATGTCTTTTAAAGATTTAGGCATTATGTCTATTATGGCACCAAAAGGATTGGTTCCTGCAATTTTAGCTTCCATACCTATACAATATGGTTTAGCGGGTGGAGAAAGCATACAAATGCTCTCTTTTGCGGTTGTTTTATTGAGTATTATTATTTGTTCTATATTGGTAATTATTTTAAGTCAAAACCCATTTAAAATTGGATATTTAAAAACTGTTTTAGGTACTGAGGGAATAGAAGAAGAAGCTACAGAAACAGCCGCAGAAGAAATTCCTGAACAAGACCAAAAAGCTATTAATATTATAAATCCAAACAATCCTCCAAAAGAATAATTAGAACTATGGAAAATGAATACCTCTTTAAAACAGAACGATTAGGGTTTAGAAACTGGACTAAATCAGACACACCGCTAATGACAAGAATTAGTGCGGATGTAGAGGTAATGAAACATTTTCCGGCAATTGCAACACCACAGCAAACAGCCGAGTTTATAAAAAGAATGCAAACAATGCTCTCAGAAAAGAACTATTGTTATTTTGCTGTAGATCTTCTTATAGATAATTCTTTTATTGGTTTTATAGGACTGTCTGACCAAGAATATGACGTTGATTTTTCTCCGTTTATTGATATTGGTTGGCGTTTAAATAAAAATTATTGGGGATTAGGTTTGGCAACCGAAGGGGCTAAAAAATGTTTAGAATATGCTTTTAATGTTTTAGACTTAAACAGCATAAAATCTACTGCTCCACTTGTTAACAGAGAATCCATAAATGTTATGGAAAAAATAGGTATGACCAAACAAATGGAGTTTCAACATCCTAAACTGTTAAAAAATGAACGACTAGTAAACTGTGTTTGTTATGAGGTTAAACACGATAAATCACAAATAGCTGTAGCCGTTTTTGATAAGCTGGCAGACCTCTATCAAGAAAAATATATGGATGTTTCTGCTTACCATAATTCCTTCGATTTTTTTTGTGATGCGATTGAAAAAGAACATCCTGAGGTTTTAGAATTAGCTTGTGGTCCTGGGAATATCACTAAATACCTTCTCCAAAAAAGAGCTGATTTTAAACTGTTAAGCACCGATTTGGCTCCTAATATGGTAGCGTTGGCTAAACTGAACAATCCTTCGGTTGCTTTTCAATTGTTGGATAGCAGAAAAATAAAGCAGCTTGCTAAAAAGTTTGATGCTATTATGTGCGGCTTTTGTTTGCCTTATTTAGCAATAACTGAAGTTGAAGGGTTAATAGCTGATGCTTCTGAAATTCTAAATCCAAAAGGAATTATTTACCTCAGTACAATGGAGGATGATTACAGTAAATCTGGTTTAACGAAAGGAAGTACTGGAGATGAAATTTTTATGCGCTATTACCTTGAAAAGGATCTTGTTTTAATGCTTAAAAAAAACAATTTTAATGTTTTGAACATTGACCGAGTACCTTCACCCAACCAACCAATAAATGATTTAATAATTATAGCACAACTCAATGACTGATCCTATCGTTTCTTCACAATGGCTTTTTGAAAACAAGAATAATCCTAATCCTAATCTTGTTATTTTAGATGCCAGTCAAAAATCAATTACTGCTGATAAAGCAATTAATCACAAACAGCAAATAGTTGGAGCGCGTTATTTTGATTTAAAAAACAGTTTTAGTGATAAGTCTTCTAACTTTCCTAACACCTTCCCAAGCACTGCTCAATTTGAAACGGAGTGTCGAAAACTAGGCATAAACAATGAAAGTGTAATTGTTGTTTATGATAATTTAGGTATTTATTCGAGCCCCCGTGTTTGGTGGATGTTTAAAACAATGGGGCACCAAAATGTTTTTGTATTAAATGGTGGTTTGTCCGATTGGCTAGAAAACAAATATCCGACAGAAAAAATAGAACCACAGCAATATAAATTAGGAAACTTTAAAGCTGAATTAAATACCGAAAAGGTAAAAGATTATGCTTTTGTAAAAGCCAACCTCAACAATAAAAACAGTATTGTTATTGATGCACGTTCGGCTGGTCGGTTTAATGGAACAGCTCCAGAACCAAGAGAAGGTTTAAGAAGCGGAAGTATACCAAATTCAATAAATATTCCTTTTGGAGATGTTTTAGATAACGGAAAGTTTAAAACAAAAGAAGAGTTAAAAACCATTTTCTCAAAAATTAACTCTGAAAATAAAGAACTCATTTACTCTTGCGGTTCAGGATTAACCGCTTGTATTATTTTATTGGCTAGCGAATTGGTATTGCCAAATACAACAAGTGTTTATGATGGTTCTTGGACCGAATGGGCACAGATTGAAAAATAATTTTACCAAGAAATTGACTTTCTCAATTTTAGTTAACTTATAAATCATTTTTTAGTTTTGTTATTTAACAGACGAACCAATTTGAATTTTAAGAAATCGCCAAGAAAAGAAGCGTGTTTTTTAAGTATTAAGGGAGGATTTTGCGTTCTTTGCGGAAATCTTATTATTCTTTGCGGTTAAAAAAGTTACAATACAACAATGGAAACACCTCAAAATAAATTCCAAAAAGGACAAATTATACTTATTGATAAACCATTAACCTGGACTTCTTTTGATGTAGTGAATAAAGTACGTTGGTTAATAAAGCAAGAAATCAAAGTAAAAAAAATTAAGGTTGGTCATGCAGGAACTTTAGACCCTTTGGCAACAGGTTTGGTAATTCTTTGTACAGGTAAATTTACTAAGCAGATTAACGATATTCAAACTCAAGAAAAAGAATATACTGGAGTTATTACTTTAGGTGCAACAACATCTTCTTACGATTTAGAAAGGGAGATAGATATTGAATATCCTACAGATCATATTACAGAAGATTTAATAAAAGAAACCGCAAAAGGGTTTATTGGGGAGCAGGAGCAAACTGCACCAATTTACTCTGCAAAAAAGATTGATGGAAAACGTGCTTATGAATATGCACGAGAAGGGGAAGAGGTTGTTATTAAATCGAACACTATAAATATAAAAGAGTTTGATGTGGAGATTTGTGACACACCAGTAAATGAAATGTTGGAAGACTCAAAAATTAACCAAGAAGAACCTTATCAAAAAGGGATAAACATTAGGTTTAGAATAGTTTGCACTAAAGGAACTTATATTAGAGCTATTGCACGTGATTTTGGCGAAAAACTAAATTCAGGCGGACATCTTTCTGTTTTAAGAAGAACAAAAATTGGAGCTTATAAAATTGAAGATGCCGTTAAAATGGAGGCTGTTCAAGATGTTTTTTGATTATGTTATGATAATTCACTAATTTGCAGTGTGTTATTTTTTCAAAATCAAATATTAAAAGGCAGTTATAGATTAGTATTAGTTTTAATACTTTTTACATTTTGTATTAAAATTACAGCTCAAAAAGTTGAATTTACACCAAAAGAGCAAGAGTGGATAAAAAACCATCCTGTTATTGAATTTGGCTATGAGCCAATGTGGTTACCTTTTGAAATTTATAAAGATGGTGAGTATTCAGGTATAATTGGGGACTATGTTAAGATTTTAGAACGAGAAACAGGGGTTGAATTTAAACCTATTCCTGATATTACTTGGGAAGAAACAGTTGAGGGCTTAAAATCGGGAAGTGTTGATTTTACAGTGTGTGCTGGAATAACTGATGAACGAAAACAATACCTAAATTTTACAAAGCCCTACATTTCATCTCCAATGGTTATTGTTACCCGAAAAGATGGTGACTTTGTAGGGGGATTTGAAGATCTTCAAAACAAAAGAGTGTCGCTACCAAACGATTATTATACCTCAGAAGTAATTGCGAAAGACCATCCTAAAGTAATTATTGATTATAAGGAAGGGATAGAAGAATCGATAAAAGCAGTAAGCTTGGGAGAATCTGAAGCTTTTGTTGGCAACTTGGTAGTTGTAAGTTATTACATAGAGCATAGAGGTTACTCTAACTTAAAGATTGCTGCACCTACCGATTATAACAAAGCTCACATTGCGTTAGGAGCAAAAAAAGAGTGGCCAGAATTAATTAGTATTTCTCAAAAAGTATTTGATAATATTTCTTACCAAGAAAGAAATGCCATTTTACAAAAATGGATGAAGGTGAGGTATGAGTTTGGAGTTAATATGGAGGAGATATGGCGTTATGTTTTTATTAGTGGGTTTATTATTTTAATTGCATTTATAATTATTTTGTTATGGAATAAGTCGCTCAAAAAAGAAATTAATAAGCGTAAAATAATTGAACAAAAACTAGAGGTAGCCTTGCTAAATAGCAATAAAAAGAGCGAGGAACGTAAAATTTTACTACAAGAAATACATCATCGGGTAAAAAATAACTTGCAAATTATAGTCAGTTTATTAAGGTTGCAACAAAATGATTATGAAGAGGGGTTGAATAAAAAGCTGAACCAAACAATTACAAGAATAAATGCAATTGCATTAGTTCATGAAAAAATTTACTTAACAGATAACTTGGCAAAAATTGAACTGAAGCAGTATGTAGAAGATTTATCTAATGAAATTTTTAACTCTTATGATGTAAATAACACCGTTGAATTAAATATAGAATCTAACATTAAAGAAGTGAATTTAAAAAAATTAGTTCCTTTAGCATTAATATTAAATGAGCTTGTAACTAATACTTTAAAATATGGACTAACAAATACTTCTAACACAGAGGTTAACATCTCGTTTTTAAATAAGGAAGGCGTTGTTTACTTTAATTATGCTGATAATGGAAGTTGGGTGAGTTCTGAGAATGATTCTACTGGTTTTGGGCATGAGTTAATAGATGCTTTTACCAGTCAATTGGAAGGTAAGTATGAAAGAAAAACAGCCCCACAAACAATGTATAATTTTGAGTTTAAAGGAAAGTTGGTTTAGTAAATATTAAACCCTAGTTAAAAGTGTAATCTCTTTCTCTAAGTGAGGAAATATTTCTAATAGTTCTTGTCGTGATGGTAGGATAAAATCATCAAAATGAAAACCTGGTGCAACAGTGCAGCCAGTTAAAGCATAGTCATTTTCTTTATTTACAGTAACTGCAAACCACCATTCTCCTTTAACAACATATTGCGGAATCTCACCATTTAAAATGTCGTTTCCTAAAACTATAGAACTGTATTTACCTTCTGGACTAATTAAATGAATGGTAATGCTAGCCCCTAAATAAAAGTGCCAAATTTCTTCTTGATGTATTTTGTGCCATGCAGAAAAAGACTCAGATGTAATTACAAAATAAATGCAAGTAGAATAATTTCTTTCTCCAGAATACACTTCCGAAAGGCTGTCCTTTTTTATAAAACTTTCGCTTCTGTAGGTTTCTTTATAAAATCCACCTTCAGGATGAGGTGCTAAATCTAGCTTTGTAATAATTTCTTGTAGTGGCGGAGTTTGGTTCATCAACTGTTTTCTAAAAAATAATCTTTCTATTTTAAATAGATTAAGAGGGGCTTTTTTACTCGCCTAACAATTCAAACAACTCGTCTAATTTCGGAGTTAAAATCACCTCAATTCTTCTGTTCTTTTTTCTTCCTTCAGAAGTGTTAGTCATGTCTAAAGGTAAAAATTCTCCTCTACCAGCAGCGGTTAATCTTTTAGGACTAATATTACTATTGCTTGTGATAATTTTAACAACAGAAGTAGCTCTTTTTACAGATAAATCCCAATTATCTGCAATATCTCCTTTTCCTTTTAAAGGAACATTATCGGTATGCCCTTCAACAACAATGTCAATATCATTGCTTGACTCTAAAGCTTTAGCTAATTTCTTTAAGACATCAGTTCCTTTTGTGCCAACAGTATGTTTTCCAGAGGCAAACAGTAGGCTTTCATCTAAAGAAACATAAACTTTTCCATTTTTTTGCTCGATAGTTAATCCGTTATTTTCAAAACCAAGTAAAGCGTCTTTTACTTTCTTTTTTAAGTTTGCAAGAGCCTCATCTTTTTTGTTTATCATGGTTTCAAGCTCATTAACTCGAATTTCACGAGCGGCTAAATCTTTGTTAAGTTGCTCAAGTGCAGTTTCTTTTTTTAATAAAGAAGCCTCTAAAGTTCTTAGTGCATCTTCTTGAGCTTGTAATTCTTCTTGCGTTTTTTGTAGCTGAGTCATTAGTTTTGCAGTTGCCGATTTGTTTCCAGCAAGTAGCTCAGCATTTTTATCCAAAAGCAATTGATAAGTTTTGTTAATGTTATCATAATTTGTTGTCATTAAATTATGCGACTTTTCTAAAAGAGCCAAATCTTGCTCTAAAATTGCTTTCTTTTTGTTTAGTTCTTCTAAAGAAGATTTCAGTTCTAAGTTTTCTTCTTCTAAATTTTGATTTAAAGCTTTTAAATTACCTGCTTCTTTTTGACAAGCATCTTGTCGAGCTTTCAATTCTTCGTATTTTCTTGCCGGAACGCAAGAAAAAAGTGTTCCTAATATAAGAAGGTATATGATGTTTTGTTTTAAAAGTTTCATTTTAATCTGTTTTAAATAACAATAATATCCTTAAAAGTTCTAGTATTATTAAGGGTTATGGCATATTTATAAACACCCATTTATTAAAAACAAGCTTTAAATTAAAAAAAGAATGTGTTTTTTTGCAGTATTGAATAAATTACTACCTTTGCAGACTTTCAAATTTATGAGTAGTTACCATGTTGAAAAATCTGAGTGAGTATAATATTAAGTTTGAAGGTTTAAAGCAGGGAATTCATTTTTATGAATTTAATGTAGATAACACGTTCTTTGAGGAGTTTGATTGTTTTGAGTTTGATAAATCTGATATTAAGATAGATTTAGAATTTAAGAAACAATCTACTATGCTGGTTTTAACATTTAATTTTACCGGAACAATTTCAGTTCCGTGTGATAGGTGTTTAGATGAAGTTGATGTTGATGTGGATGGGGAAGAAAAATTAGTTGTAAAGTTTGGTAATGAAGATTATGACCAAACAGATGAAATTTTAATTTTACCATTGCATGAGTATGAGCTAAATGTAGCCAATTATATTTACGAGTTTATAAACGTAAATCTACCTCAAAAAAGAATACATTTTGAAGGTTTGTGCAATCAAGAAGTGATTGACGAATTAGAAAAAATAGAACAAAAAAAAGAAATAGATGATGATCCGAGATGGTCATCACTAAAAGATATTAATTTGAATAAAAATAAATAAAAGATGGCACATCCTAAACGAAAAACGTCAAAACAAAGAAGAGACAAAAGAAGAACTCATTATAAAGCAGTAGCTCCAACATTATCTACTTGTTCTAACTGTGGTGCTCCAACATTATACCACAGAGTTTGTGGAGAATGTGGATTCTATAGAGGAAAACAAGCAGTACAAAAAGAGGTTGCTCTTTAGTAGAATATTAAAAAAAAACGAGTAAAAAACTTATTGATTCAATATAGAGTCAATAAGTTTTTTGTTTTATATAGTATTCGATTCGATATATTTAATATCTTCGTTCGTTCATATTGCTAATAAATAATTATGGGTAAAGCTACAGCCGCAATTACAGCCGTTAATGGATATGTTCCTGACTATGTACTAGATAACAAAGAGTTAGAAACGATTATTGACACAACAGACGAGTGGATAACTACCAGAACAGGGATTAAAGAACGAAGAATTCTTAAAGGAGAAGGAAAAGGAGCATCAGTTATGGGGGCTGAAGCAGTAAAAGGCTTGTGTAAAAAAAGAGGTATTTCTCCTGAAGAAATTGACCTTGTTATTTGTTGCACTGTAACTGCCGATCATATTTTTCCGGCAACAGCAAATATTATTTCAGATAAAGTAGGAGCTAGTAATGCGTTTGGGTTTGATATTAATGCAGCCTGTTCAGGATTTCTTTATGGAGTAGTTACAGGATCAAAATTTATAGAATCTGGTACACATAAAAAAGTGGTAGTTGTTGGTGTTGATAAAATGTCTAGCATCATTGATTACGAAGATAGAGCAACCTGCATCATTTTTGGAGATGGAGGTGGAGCTGTTTTGTTAGAACCTAACGAAGAAGGTTTAGGGATACAAGATTCTATTTTAAGAAGTGATGGTTCTGGAGCACAATACTTAAATCAAAAAGCAGGCGGGTCTGCTTATCCTCCAACGCATGAAACAGTAGATGCAAGAGAGCATTATGCTCGCCAAGATGGTAAAACAGTATTTAAGTTTGCCGTTACCAATATGGCTGATGTTTCTGCAGAAATTATGGAAAACAATAACTTATCAAGCGATGATGTTGCTTGGTTAGTTCCACATCAAGCAAATAAAAGAATTATAGATGCTACGGCACGAAGAATGGGTGTAAGCGATGAAAAAGTGATGCTGAACATTCATAAGTATGGAAATACAACCTCAGGAACTATTCCGTTATGTTTATGGGAATATGAAAGCCAACTGAAAAAAGGAGATAACATTATTTTAGCTGCTTTTGGAGGAGGATTTACTTGGGGGTCTATTTATATAAAATGGGCATACAATTCTTAATCTCAATAAAAAACAATTAATATTACAAGATATAAAATCAAACAATTATAATTATGAAGCCATCAGAAATTCAAGATTTAATAAAATTTGTTGCGAAGTCTGGCGTAAGTGAAGTAGAAATTGAAGACAAAGATTTTAAAATCACGATAAAAACACCACCGCATAAAAAAGGAAAGCTTATTGTAGAAACACCATCAGTTGTTCAAATGCAAGCACCAATGGCAGCTCCAGTAATGGCAGCTCCAGCTCAAGAGGTTGCAGCAGCTCCTGTTGCAGCGGCACCAGCTGCAGCACCAGCTCAAGAATCAGATGATTCTAAATACGTTGCTGTGAAATCGCCAATGATAGGAACATTCTATAGAAAACCTTCACCAGATAAAGCTAACTTTACAAATGTTGGTGATGATGTTGCTGAAGATTCAGTAGTATGTATGATTGAGGCAATGAAATTGTTTAACGAGATTGAAGCTGAAATTACAGGTAAAATTGTAAAAGTATTAGTTGATGATGGTTCTCCAGTAGAGTACGATCAACCATTATTTTTGGTTGATCCATCATAATAATTCAACAATTTTAAAATAAACAAATCCCGAAAGAAAACTTTTGGGATTTGATGTCTAAGATTTAAAATGTTTTTTAATGAAGATGTTTAAAAAAATATTAATAGCAAATAGAGGAGAAATTGCTCTAAGAGTTATTAGAACGTGTAAAGAGATGGGAATAAGCACTGTTGCTGTTTATTCTACTGCAGATAAAGATAGTTTGCATGTAAGATTTGCAGATGAAGCGGTATGTATTGGGCCTGCTAAAAGTGCTGATTCATACTTAAATATTCCTAACATTATTGCGGCTGCAGAAATCACTAATGCCGATGCAATCCATCCTGGATATGGATTTTTATCTGAAAATGCAAAATTCTCTAAAATTTGTGGCGAAAATGGTATAAAGTTTATCGGAGCCTCTCCAGAAATGATTGATGGAATGGGAGATAAGGCTTCGGCAAAATCTACTATGGAAAAAGCAGGAGTACCTGTTGTTCCAGGATCTCCAGGATTGTTAAAGGATTTAGCAGATGCCAAAAAAACAGCTAAAAAAGTAGTTTATCCTGTAATGATAAAAGCTACCGCAGGTGGTGGAGGTAAAGGAATGCGTGTTGTTTGGAGTGAGGAAGAAATGGAAGAGCATTGGAATTCTGCTAGGCAAGAATCGCTTGCAGCTTTTGGAAATGATGGGATGTATATGGAAAAATTCATTGAAGAGCCTCGTCATATAGAAATTCAAATTGCTGGAGATAAGTTCGGAAATGCTTGCCACATGTCAGAAAGAGATTGTTCTATCCAAAGAAGACACCAAAAACTGGTGGAAGAAACACCATCTCCTTTTATGACTAAAGATTTGCGTAAAAGAATGGGAGAGGCCTCAGTTAAAGCTGCAAAAGCAGTACAATATGAAGGGGTTGGTACGGTTGAGTTTTTAGTAGATAAAAATAGAGATTTCTATTTTATGGAAATGAACACGCGTATTCAGGTTGAACATACTATTACAGAAGAAGTAATTAATTTTGATTTGATAAAAGAGCAAATAAAATTAGCTGCTGGGCATAAAATGACAGGCAAAAATTATGAACCAACGATGCATTCTATCCAATGTAGAATAAATGCAGAAGATCCGTTTAATGATTTTAGACCAAGCCCAGGTAAAATTACTACTTATCATGAGCCTGGAGGTCACGGGTTAAGGATTGATACGCATGTTTATGCCAATTATATTATTCCTCCTTATTACGATTCTATGATTTCTAAATTAATTGTTGTAGCTCAAACAAGAGAAGAGGCAATTAAAAAGATGGAAAGAGCGTTAGATGAATATATTATTGAAGGGATAAAATCTACCATACCTTTTCATCAACAATTATTACAAAATAAAAAGTTTAGAGAAGGAGATTTTACAACAAAGTTTATGGAAACATTTGAAATAAAGAAAAATTAAAATAACTTTAGACTGTAAAAAATTTAGTTATGGATAAGGAAGTATATAAAGTATTAGTACCGCATGATTTTACATCGGTAGCTGACTGTGCTGTTAATCATGCAGCAAAAATTGCAAAATCTTTTAATGGAGAAGTTTTTTTGTTACACGTAGTTTCCTCAACTAAAGAGGTAGATGCCGCTAAAGAAAAGTTAGATAAAATAGTTGTGGCAACAGAAAGTAAATATGGTGTAAATACGCACGTAATTGTTCGTATTGGCAATATTTTTGAAGATATTGGAGATGTTGCATCCGAAATTAGTGCTGGTTTTATTGTAATGGGCACACATGGAGCAACAGGAATGCAAAAAATTATGGGTAGCCATGCTCTAAAAGTAATATCGCACTCTGATGTCCCTTTTATTATTGTTCAAGAAAAAGATCCATCAGTAACAGATACTTATGATGATATTGTTGTTCCTATAGATTATTCTGATGTAACAAAACAAAAGTTAACTGTAGCAGCTAATATTGCATCTCATTTTAGTAGTAAAATTCACATTTTTGCAGAAAAAGAAAATGACCAATTTTTACAAACTAAATTAGATAGAGAGTTAAGATTTGCTAAAAATTTCTTTACCGAACGTAACGTTAATTTTGATATTGCTTTAGCAGAAAAGGCAGGTAGTTTTAAAAAACAATTGGTAATTCATGCATCAAAAATTAATGCAGATATGATTGTAATTGTTAACACTGGAAAAGGTGCTTTGTTGCCTGATTTTTTTGGTAGTGATGAACAAGAAGTAATTGCAAATAATTCTGAAATACCGGTTTTAATTACCAATCCAACACAAAAAGTTGTTGCTGGGGGTGTAATAGGTAGATAATTGAGTTGTAATCAATAAAATTTAAAGTCCTAGCGTAATCGTTAGGACTTTTTTTTATACTCAGATTTTGGCTTTAGAAATCACTTTTCAGTACTTTTATCTAATCAATAAAATAAAAACTAATTGCCTAATAATTAACGCTTGCAATTAGCAAGCAAATAATATTTAATTAACAATAAGAGTCCTTTTAATGTTAGGAAAAAGTCTAAGTAAAATAATTTATTACTTATCTGCTAAAAAGTTATTATTTAGCTTGCTTTTGGTTTTGTTTATTTGTGTTTCGTTTTTTGGAATACTTAAAATTAATATCGAAGAAAGTATTTTTTCTACGTTACCTAAAGGAGAATCATTTACTAAATTTAGCCAGCTTGTAGAAGAAGGAGATTTAAGCAATCAAATTGTATTTTCGATTAAGATTAATAATACAGAAACAGCATATTTAGAAAATATTACAAGCACATTTACCGACTCTTTAAATAGATATGCTAAAAGTTATTTAAAAGATGTGGTGGTAAACAGGTTAGATGTGCAAGCTCTTGGATACAATCATTTTTATAATCATTTTTCAGAGCATATAGATGAAGGTTATTACCAAACAATTGAAAAAAAATTAATTAAAGATTCTTTACAACAATCTTTAATTAATTCTTACAGAACCCTTTTAACACCAGGAGGAGCTGTTTTAAAAGAATTTATTCTTAAAGATCCATTATACATTACCAGTAATTTTTTTAAAACATTAAATAAGGATGCAAACAGTTCTAACTTAAAGTTTGAAAACGGTTATGTGTTTTCGGAAGACATGGCAGAGGTTGTGATTACAACAAAGTCTAATCATCAATTTACTGACAATAAAAAAAATGTAGCTTTAAATAAAGCGTTAAAAAAATTGAAGAAAAATTGGAACGCACAAAACCCTTCAAATACTATAGATTATTTTGGAACTTTTCAAATAGGAGCAGAAAATGGCGAGCAAGTTAAACGAGATACATTTTTAACTTTAATAATTACATTACTTGTAATTTTGCTTATTCTCTTTATTTTTTACAGAAAGATATTAATTCCACTTTACTTTATGCTTCCGCTTATTTTTGGAGGTTTATTTTCTTTAGGAATTATTGGATTTGTAAAGCCAACTATTTCTGGTATTTCTATTGCTTCTGGTGCAGTAGTATTTGGTATCGTAATGGATTTTGCTTTTCATTTTTTTACACATCTTAAACATACCAAATCAATTGAAGAAACGATAAAAGAAGTGTCTGCACCACTTTTAACAGGTGCATTTACAACTTTAATGGCTTTTGGAGCTTTATTATTTACTAACTCTGGAGTGTTGCAAGATTTTGGTTTGTTTGCAGCTTTAAGCATTGCAGGATCGGCTATTTTTACCCTAACAATATTGCCTGTATTTTTAAATTTATTTAACTTTAAATACGAAACATTAAGCAAGCAAAATCATGAATTTAACATTGCTATCCCACCAAAATATAGAAAAATATTTACTGTAGTAATAGCAATTTTAACAGGCGTATTTCTATACTTTTCTTTTGATATTCAATTTGATGATAATTTAGAAAATTTAAGCATACACAGTAACGAATTAAAAATAAAAGAAGAGAAATATGCAGGCATAAACCCTGCAAAAGAAAAGAAAATATACTTATTTGCTGAAGCTTCAACTTATGCATCTGCGGCATTAATAAACTATAACCTTTATACAAAAATACAACAGTTACAAAAACAAAATAAGGTTAAATCTTCCTTATCAACAGCAAAGTATATTATACCAGATTCTATTGCAAAATATCGCCAAAACGTTTGGACTATGTTTTGGAGTAAACATCAACCAAAAATACAAGCAGATTTTAATCGTATTACAGATAGTTTAGGATTTAATGAACAAGCATTTTTAACATTTCAAAATTGGTTGTCATCGAATACCGCCAATCAATTAGTTGATAAAAATGGTTTTTATAACAGCTTAGGAATAAACGATTTAATAAATGAAGAAAAAGATAAAACCACCTTTATAACATCTATTGTTGTAAATAAAAATGCGGCAAAAGAATTACAGCATGAATTGGTAAAAATACACGGTGTTTCTGCTTTTAACAAGTCAGAAATTGCTACCGATTTATTGGCAATAGTTAAAAGCGATTTTAACTACATTCTTTTAGTATCATCGTTATTAGTTTTTATTAGCTTACTACTTATTTATGGAAGGATAGAATTAGCATTAATTACTTTTATTCCGATGGTTATTAGTTGGATTTGGATTTTAGGAATTGCAGCAATATTTGGTATTCAATTTAATTTTGTAAACATCATAATAGCCACATTTATATTTGGTTTAGGAGATGATTTTAGCATTTTTGTTACCGATGGATTATTGAGTAAATACAAATACAATAAAAATTCATTAGGATCGTACAATACAGCAATAATACTATCGGCAGTAACAACAATGGTAGGAACTGGTGTTTTGTTTTTTGCAGAACACCCTGCAATTAAATCGGTGTCTATAATTAGTGTTTTGGGTATTTTTTGTATTCTAATTATATCATTAACAGTTCAACCATTACTGTTTAATTTAATTATTCAAAAACGAATTGATAAAAAGAAAACCCCTGTAACTCTTATTGCTTTTATAATTTCTGTTTTTGAATTTTCTTGGTTTGTTTTTGGCTGTTTAGTTGCCTATGTAGTTTTGGCGGTATTAATTATTTTACCACTTCCTAAAACTAAAAAAAGATACTTTTTAAATGGGTTTCTTTCTTTGGCTACTAAAAGTGTAATTTACTCTGCTTTGCACGTAAAGAAAAGAATTTTTAATCAAGAAAATTTAGACCTTAATAACCCATCAATTATAATTGCTAACCACACCTCTTTTTTAGATATTTTACTACTATTACTTTTACATCCTAAAATAATAATAATGGTAAAAGGATGGGTTTATAACTCTGTACTTTTTGGTCCACTGGTAAGGTATGTTGGATATATTTATGTAGGAAATAACCCCTCAGAAGATCTTAAAACAATACAGGCAAGGATAAACGATGGTTATTCTTTAGCTATTTTCCCTGAAGGTTCTCGTTCCGAAACCGATGAAATTAAACGAATGCATAAAGGAGCTTTCTTTTTAGCTCAAGAGCTAAAGCTAGACATTACGCCAATTTTAATACACGGAGCAGCTTATACGTTGCCTAAAACAGAATATTTTGTAAAACACGGGCATTTAAATTTAAAAATGCTACCCAGAATAAAATTTGAAGACAAGCAATGGGGAGAAACATTTGGAAGACGAACAAAATCCATTTCTAACTACTTTAAACAAGAGTACAGTAATTTTAAAGCAGAACAAGAAAATGCAGAAAATTTATTTGCAAGAGTTTTTGCTAACTACATTTATAAAGGTCCTGTTTTAGAATGGTATGTTAGAATTAAGTGGAAACTTGAGGCTAAAAATTTTGAGTATTATAATGAACTAGCAAAACATAAAAAAACGATATTAGATGTTGGCTGTGGATATGGCTACCTATCATATTTTTTACATTACAAAAACCCACAAAGCACAATTGTTGGGTTAGATTACGATAAAGAGAAAATAGAAATTGCCAACAATGGTTTTGATAAAACAAGCAACTTAACATTTAATTGTGTTGATATTAATACGTTTAATTTTTTAAATTATGATGTAATAATTTTAAACGATGTTTTACATTATTTTTCTAAAGAAAAACAATTGTTACTTTTAGATAAATGTGCAGAAGCACTAAATAAAGATGGAGTTATTTTAATTAGAGATGGAGTTACAGATTTTAAAGATAAACATGAAAAAACTAAATTAACAGAAAAATTATCTACTCAATTTTTCTCATTTAATAAAAAAGAAGAAAACTTTCATTTCTTTTCATTATCGGATATTCATACATTTGCTACTAAACACAATTTATCGGTGAAAATACAAGAGCATTCCGAAAATACATCTAATGTATTATTTACCTTAAAGCAACAATAAAATGTCAGAACAACAAAAAGAATATGACTTTGTAATAATTGGTAGTGGACTAGGAGGTTTAGAATGTGCTTACATTCTTGCTGAAGCAGGACACAGTGTTGTTGTGCTAGAAAAAAACCACCAAATAGGAGGTAATTTACAAGTTTTTAGCAGGGATAAAAGTATTTTTGATACGGGTGTACATTACATTGGAAGTTTAGATGAGGGAGAAAATTTAGATCAATTTTTTAAGTATTTCGGAATGCGAGATAGCTTAAAATGGAAACGAATGGATGAAGATTGTTTTGATCTTATCCGAATAGGGGGGGAAGAGTTTAAGTATGCTCAAGGATATGAAAAGTTTGCAGCTTCTTTAAGCGAACAATTTCCTGAAGAAAAAGAAGCGATTTATAAATTTTGTGATGAAATAAAGTCAATTTGTAAAGATTTTCCACTCTATAATTTAAAAACGATAACCAAGGATAATATATTTGGAGACATTAATATGTTAAGTATTAATGCGTTTGATTTTATTGCTTCATTAACCTCTAATAAATTGTTGCAAAACATTTTAGCAGCTACAAACGGGCTGTATGGTGGAGAAAAAGAATCTACACCTTGGTATGTTCATGCTTTAATACTTAATAGTTATTTAACAGGATCATATAGATTACAAGATGGAGGTTCTCAAATTTCTATACATTTAAGCAAAGCAATAAGAGCTTTTGGTGGAGAAGTATTAAAACGAAAAATTGTTACTGGAGCTAATTTTGATGAGAAAGGATTAATTAAAGAGGTTGTTTTAAGTACAGGAGAAACCGTTAAAGGGAAAAACTTCATTTCTAATGTTCATCCTGAAGTTACGATAGATATTTTTGGAGAAAACCGATTTTTAAAACCTTATGTTAGAAGAGTTAGAGGATTAAAAAACACCTCTTCTTCTTTTATAACACACTTAGTATTTAAAGAAAACACCTTTAAATACATGAATTATAACACCTATAACGTTAATGAAAATGATGTTTGGGGATGTTTAGATTACACACAAGAAAACTGGCCTAAAGGAGTTTTTATTTGTACCCCCGCAAGTTCTAAAAGTGAAGAGTTTGCAGATTGTATGTCGATAATGGCTTATATGGATTACAAAGAGGTAGAAAAGTGGGCAGGTACATTTAACACCGTTGCTCAAAAAGGAGAAAGAGGGGATGAGTATGAGGCTTTTAAAAAAGCAAAAGAAGTAAAACTTGTTGATGAAGTAGAAAAAATATACCCTGGAATAAAACAACATATTAAATCGGTACATAGTACAACACCGTTAACTTTTAGAGATTATATAGGCGATAAAACAGGATCGCTTTATGGAATAGCTAAAGATAATAACGACCCTACAAGATCAGTTATTAACCCTAAAACAAGAATTAAAAACTTATCTTTAACAGGACAAAACATAATACTACACGGAGTATTAGGTGCAACAATTGGAGCATTTGTTACCTGTTTTAATTTTGTAGATAAATACAAATTAATGGAAAAGGTAAAAAATAGTTAATATGAAAAGTTATGATGTTGTAGTAATTGGAGCAGGACCTGCAGGATCAGTTGCTTCGGCATACTTAAATAATAATGGTTTAAATGTTTTAGTACTCGAAAAAGAAATTTTTCCAAGATTTGTAATAGGAGAAAGTTTATTACCACATTGTATGGATCATTTGGAAGAAACAGGACTGTTGGACGCAATAAAAAAGTTGAATTTCCAAAAAAAGACAGGAGCCTCTTTTTATAGAGGAGATAAAAAATGTGATTTTTTATTTTCTGAGCAATATACCAAAGGTTGGAGATGGACCTGGCAAGTAAAACGTGCTGAATTTGATAAGGCGTTAATTGATGAGGTAATAAGCAGAGGGGTAGATGTTAGATTTAATGCTGAGGTAAAAAAAGTTACATGCAGCTCTAAAATACAAGAGGTTGAGTATGAAAACAAGGCTAAAGAAACGATAAAAGTAAATGCTAAATTTATAATTGATGCCAGTGGCTATGGTAGGGTGTTGCCTAAAATGTTTAAGCTAAACGCACCTTCTAAATTACTTCCTAGAGGAACTATTTTTACCCACTTAATTGACGAAAACAGAACTGTAAAAGAAGGTGAGAATATATTTGTACATTCTTTTAATAACAACCAAGCTTGGCTGTGGGCAATTCCTTTTTCTGATGGGCATACCTCGGTAGGGATAGTTGGAAATGAAAAGTTGATTGAAGAATATTCTTTAAATGAAGCTAAAAAGTTTAAAGACTTTATTCAAAATTTTGAAGATTTAAAAGGCCGTTTTAAGGATGTTCCTTTATTGTTTGAACCAAAGTCTATAATGGGTTATTCTATAGGCGTAAAACAAATGTATGGTAATGGACATGTGTTGTGTGGTAATAGTACCGAATTTTTAGATCCAATTTTTTCTTCAGGAGTTACTTTCGCCACTTTTTCTGGTTTAAAAGCTGCAAAGTTAACACATCAACAACTTTCTGGGAATCAGATAGACTGGAAGGAAAACTACGAGAATGTAATAAAACATGGGGTAGATGTTTTTAGAGCTTACGTTGAGGCTTGGTACAATGGAGATTTTCAAGATATAATTTTCTCAAAAAATATTGACCCTCAAATTAAAAATCAAATTTGCTCAGTGCTTGCTGGTTACGTTTGGGACGAAACAAACCCTTTTATTAAAAAGCATAAAACAGTTGTATCCACTTTAGCTAAAGTGGTTAGGCTAAACTCAAAGTAATCTTAACTTTATTTAAAAGAATTTTTATACTCTTTTTTTCAGTTTCAAAATTGTTTGAGAACTATTACCAATTAAAGAAAATTCTTTAATCAATTCTAAACCAGCTTCCTCAGCAAGTTCTTTCATAAC
>JBMYXB010000033.1:0-20644 GCA_049608005.1 Vicingaceae bacterium | reverse complement strand
TTAATAAACCAATTTTTTTGATTTTATTTTTTAGTTATATTTATCAATTAATATTCAATTTTAAAAAAAAGATAGTTATGCCTAAATTTCATATAGATCAATCGATTGTTATCAATAAACCACTAAACGAAGTACATCAACAGGTGTCAGATTTTCATACTTGGACAGCATGGAGCCCTTGGTTAATTGCAGATCAAGATGCTAAAGTAATTGTAAATTCAGATGGTAAATTTTATGAATGGACAGGCCCTGTATCTGGTGATGGTAATATGAATATGGTAAAGGTAACAAGCGAAAGGGTTGATATTGATTTAACTTTTTTAAAACCCTGGAAATCTAAAGCAAAAGTTTGGTTTCTTTTTAAAGAAGTTGATAGAGGTACCGAATTAAGATGGTTAATGGATAGCTCATTGCCGTTTTTTATGTTTTTTATGATAGGTATGTTTAAGGCACTAATTGCAATGGATTTTGATAGAGGTTTAAGCATGTTAAAAGAAAAATTAGAAGAAGGAGTTATCCACTCTAAATTAACCTTTGTAGGAATTAACTCTTTTAAAGGAGGAGATTATATTGGTATTAAAACAAAAACAAGTCCTAAAGGAATTGCTGATGCTATGGGAAAGGACTACACCAAATTGTTAGAATATATTAAAGGAGAATATGCTTCTCAAATAGCTGGGAACCCTTTTTCAATTTACCATAAATGGAATCCTGCAAAAGGAATTGTAGAATATACTGCGGCTGTACCGGTAACCGGAGATGTAAAATTATTGGATGGAATGTTTAGAGGGAATTACCCTGAATCATCGGTTTATACAACACATCATAAAGGGCATTATCATCATATCGGAAATGCATGGAGTGCAATGTATGCTCGAAAACAAAATAAAATTTTTAAAATGAATAAAAAGCTTCATCCGGTTGAAGAATATTTAAATAGTCCGAAGGATACCCCTTCAACTGAATTAGAATCGAATATACATTTTGCAATTAAGTAGTGGCTGAAGCTAAGTCGTTTTTTTTTGTTGCAACTATCTAAAATAGGTTGTTTATATTTGACTTCTTAATGAAAAAAGTAGTTATAATAACATATTATTGGCCACCAATGGGAGGTGGCGGAGTACAACGTTGGTTAAAAACAACAAAGTATTTAAGAGAATACGGCTGGGAACCAATAATTTTTACTACTCAAAATGGCGAAGCTTCGGTTGTTGATGAAAGTGCTTTAAAACAAATACCTAAAGGTGTTGAAACCATAAAAGTTCCTATTTGGGAACCTTTTGGTTTGTATAAAAAGTTAACAGGTAAAAAGAAAGGGGAAAAATTAACTCCAGGAACTGTAACTGAAAAAGAAGCTTCTTTTACTCAAAAATTATCTGTTTGGATAAGGGGTAATTTCTTTATTCCGGATGCGCGTATGTTTTGGATTAAGCCAGCATCAAAAGCCTTAAATCACTATTTAAAAAACAATAAAGTTGATGCAATAGTTTCTACTGGTCCGCCACATACCACGCACATGATTGCTTTAAATGTTATAAATAAACATAGCATACCTTGGTTGGCAGATTTTAGAGACCCTTGGACCAATATTGATTTTTATGATAAGTTACAATTAACCAATTGGGCAGATAAAAAACACAAACGTTTAGAGCGAGAAGTTTTAGATAAAGCCAATCAAGTAGTTACGGTTAGCTGGAGCTGGGCAGAAGATTTTAAACGAATTGCTGAAAGAATGCCCATGGTAATTACCAATGGTTATGATCCTGAAGATTTTGAAAAAGCAGGAACATTAACTTTAGATCAAAAGTTTACCATAACCCATGCAGGTTCGTTAAATGATGATAGAAATCCTCATTCCTTATGGAAAGCATTGGCAATTTTATCAAAAGAGGTAGAGGGTTTTAATGCTGATTTAGAAATTAAATTTATCGGTCAGGTTGCTCCTGTAGCTATTAAAGCGTTAAAGGCGGCTGATTTAGAAGTTAATTTAAATTTAATCAACAACCTTCCTCATAATGAGGTAGTTGTTGAGGTAATGAAATCACAATTACTGTTGTTGCCATTGAATGATACTCCTAATATTGATGGGGTAGTACCTGGTAAGTTGTATGAGTATTTAGGTGCTAAAAGGCCAATAATTTGCATTGGTAAACCTGATGGTGATGCTGCAAAAATTATTAAAGAAACCAATGCGGGAAGCATTAGCGATTTTAATGATGTTACTACTTTAGTTGAAAATATCAAAACCTATTATCTGGCATATAAACAGAACAATCTTAGTGTAAACAGTAAGGATTATGAAAAGTATAGCCGAAAGTTATTAGCTGGAGCAATTGCCGAAGAGCTGAATAAAATTGCTAATTAAACTTAACAGCATCGGTAGATGATTTTTTACCAAAAATATAACTTAAAAATAGTTCGTGAGATCCAGATGAATGAGCTCTAATATCTGTTAGCGTAATATCATAAGAATATCCAAATTTTAAATCTTTAAATTCTAATCCGAGTAGTGCAACTATCGATTCTCTATCTCTATAAGAAAAACCTAGCCAATACTTTTTTTTGTATAAAAGCCTTGCGTTTACATCAAATTGTAAAGGTGCTCCAGATACATATTTTATTAATAAAGAGGGTACGATGTCTAGTTCTTCATTAATATTAAAGGTGTATTCACCGTGTAAAAAATAATGCCTAACTAAACTATTTAATTTTTCATCAAGTTCATTTTTATAAACTTTTGTTTGAAATAATTGAGGAATTGATAATCCGACTTTAAATTTATCAGAATAATATAAAACACCAAAATTGGCATCTGGCGAAAAAGTATTGTCACTCATATTTGAGGAAATAACATCGTCATCTTCTTCTTCAAATTGAAGTTGGTTTACTTTTAATGAATGTGCAAAAAGCATTGCGCCTAAACCAAAAGATAGATGGGTGTTATTTTGCATCGGTAAATGATAAGCGTAAGAAAGTTGCAATCCTTTTTCGCTAATAGGGCCGGTAACATCATTAAATAAATAAGCACCTAAACCAACACGATTTCCAAATTTTTTATGAGCACTTAATGTTTGCGTTTTAGGAGCATCTTTTAAGCCTGTCCATTGAGAACGGATGGATAAAGATATTGGCATATAATCCAAACTACCTCCAACTGCAGGGTTTAAAATATAATCGTTAAACATATATTGACTGGCAAATGGTAGCTGCTGCCCCAAAAGAGGAGCAGACAGCAACATTAGCGTAGCCAACTTGAGAATACTTTTCATGTTTAAATTATCTGATAGTATTTATTGTGCCCGTTATATTATCAAAACCGTTACCTAATTCTATAACATAATAATAGGTTGCAGCAGGTAAAAGACCTCCATTGTATGTTCCATCCCATGGGGAAGGATAACCTACCTCAGAATTATAAACTTCTGATCCCCAACGGTTATATACTGCAACTTTAATGTCTGGATAATCTATTAAACCAGTAATATTCCAAACATCATTTTGGCCATCACCATTAGGGGTAAATGCAGAAGGAATGTTTAAACACCCTGCTGTAATTATTGAAACATTTATTGCTTCAGTACTTTCACAACCATTAGCATCAATACCAGTTACAGTATAGGTGGTGCTTTCTGTAGGGCTAACAACAATGCTGTTTATATTGCCTAAACCATCGTTCCATTGGTAATTTGTAGTACCTGCAGCAGATAATGTTACAGGAGTACCTGCACAAATAGAAGTGTTACCACTTGTTGTAATGTTAGGAAGTGCATCTACCGAAACTAAAACAGAATCGTTTGTAGTACATCCATTGTTATCTAACACTACTACATGGTATGTTGTAGTTAAAATTGGTGAAACAATTTGTACAGGACCATTAACTAAGCCATTATCCCATTGGTAAATTGCTCCTCCAGAAGCAGAAATTGTAGCAGAAGACTCTTCACAAATAGAAGTATCCTGGCTAGTTGTAACTGTTGGATTATCTAATACAGTAATAAAGCTAGTTATTTCTAACGAATCAGAACCAGAACTGTTTTCAACAACTAACTTAACTGCAAATGTACCTGCGGTGTTATAACAAATATTAGTTGGAGAAGGGTTACCTGCAACTGTAGGTTGAGATGAACCATTGAAGTACCAAGTCCAATTGGTTGGAGAATTATTACTTAAATCTTGGAAACTAATACAATCACCCACACATAATGTGCTATCAGACGAACTAAAGCTAACATCTGGATTACTACAATCGTTTATTGTAATAAATGTTGTTAAAGTATCAGAACAAACACCAGGTGTAGTGTAAAGTATTCCGTAGTTACCAAGTGTACTTGCACTTAAATCAATTTCTCCAGTACTTGCATTAATAATTAATCCAATAGCACTTGTAAATGTACCACCAGTTGTACCTGTTATAGTAGGTATTGGATCACTATCAGTTTGGCAATAACTAGATGCTGAATAACTATATGCAGGATTATCTAGTGTTGTTCCTCCTACAACAAATGTATCATTAGCAATACAACCCGAAGCATCTGTAATAACAACAGAGTAAGAACCAGCAGCTAGTCCATTAATGTCTTCTGAAATATCTCCATTACTCCAAGCAAAAGTAATAGGAGCAGTACCACCAGTAATATCTAAATCAATAGCACCTACACCTTGCGAACAGATGTCGTTTGTTACAGTACGGTATGGTAAAGGGACATAGTTTACAAAGTTAAAGGGACATCCTTTACACTTTTTAAGGAGTAATTTGGAATAAAAAACAAATTATTATGCCTTGGAAAGAAACAACAACTATGGAACAAAAAATTGAATTTATTTGTGAATGGAGAACAGGGAAGTACACCATCACAGAATTATGTAAAGCTTTTGAAATATCAAGACCAACAGCCGAAAGGTTAGTAGCAATAGCGTTATTACTTACGTTTGGTGACCATGTAAAGGTATATCCAGGTGTACCTCCAGAAACAAATAACTCTATAGCTCCAGCACCATTTCCACAAGATTCGTTTTGAGTTGAATCTATAAACGATAAGGTTCCTGGGTTGTTACTGATAGAGATATTACTAGTTAATACAGAACAACCAAGATCATCAGTTATAGTACAGGTGTAGATTCCACTTGAAATACCTGTTAAATCTTCATCTGTTGAGCCATTACTCCATAAAAAATTGTAAGGCATTGTACCTCCATTTACAGTAATATCAATACTACCATTTGAATTAGAGCAGAACTCGGCAGTTCCAATAGAACTAACAGAAAGATTGCCTGTATTGTTATTGATGGTGTAACTTTGAGAAACTTCACATCCGTTTGCATCAGATACAGTAACAAAGTAGTTTCCTGCTGAAAGTCCAGAAATATCTTCTATAGTTTGACCATTATCCCAGTTGAAAATAAAAGGAGCATCGCCACTAATTATTAAATCAATAGATCCAGTACCATCATTACAGTTTTCATCTGTTAATACAGCATTATCAATTTGTAAAGTTCCAGATGTGTTAGTTACTGTTTCAGAATGATTAAATACACATCCATTAAAATCTGTAACAGTTAGGTTGTAAGTCCCTGCTATTAACCCAGAAATGTCTTCTGATGTTGATCCATTATCCCAAGAATATATTATTGGATTAGTACCTCCTGTTGTTGTAACGTTTATTGCACCAGCACCATTGTTACAAATTTCATTGGTTACTAAATCTGTAGTAACGTTTAAGTTACCTGGGGTGTTAAATAGGTTTAAAGTTCCTGTTTGTACTTGACAGCCATTACCATCAGTAATAGTACATGAGAATGTTCCAGCAGATAAGCCAGTAATATCTTCAGTAATATCACCATTATCCCAAGCAAAATCTATTGGTATTGAACCTCCTTGAATAGTAATATCAATACTTCCTTGACCATTTCCACAGTTTTCGTTATTGATAACCGTGTTGGTTAATAATAAAGTACTAGATTCATTTATTACGTTGTATTGTGGGGAAACCAAAACACATCCGTTCGCATCAGTTATTGTACAAGAATATAATCCTGCAGGAATGTTATTTAAATCTTCTGATGTAGCACCATTACTCCATAAAAAAGTTAATATACCCGCATTACCAGTAGGAATAAGGTTAATTGCTCCGCCAGAGTTTCCACAAATTTCGCTACTTACTGAAGCACTTGCTGCTAGAGTTCCGGTGTTATTTGTAATTGTAAAGGTTGCATTTGCACTACAGTTGTTTCCATCTGTTACTGTAATAATATAAGTTCCTGCAGCAAGTGATGAAATATCTTCAGATATAGCACCATTATCCCAACTGAAACCATAAGATCCAGAACCTCCTGTTACATTTATATCTATAGATCCATTCGCTTGACCACAAAATTCATTTGAAGTATTATTTAAAGAGATTGAAATTGCTGGTAATGTTCCTACAGTTATACTTTCAGAAAACTCACATCCTAATGCATCTTCAATAGAAAGGGTGTATGTACCAGCGGTTAATCCAGAAATGTCTTCGTCACTTGCACCATTACTCCATGAGAAGATGTAATGAGGTGTTCCTCCAGATGTTGTAACTGTTATATCACCATTATTACCTCCAACACAAGAAACATCTGTTACGCTAGAAACGATATTAATACTACTAATGTTATTAAGACTAAATGTAGTTGTATCAGAACAACCTGTTATGTCTGATACAATAACGGTATAGTTATCAGCAGTTAATCCTGAAATGTCTTCGTCAGTTGATCCATTACTCCATAAAAATGTAAAGGGAGAATTTGCTCCACTTACAGTAATGTCAATTGCACCATCATTACCACCACATTGAGCTTGAGTGATTGAGCCATTAACAAGTATAGAGTCAGGTTGATTAATAACTACTAGAGTATCTGGTGCACCACCAACTAAACTAATGTTCCAATTAAAAACATAACCATTATCAAGTCCAAATTGATCTGTAATTTCTAAAGTCCAGTTTCCATCCATAGTAGAACCTAAAAGATTATTTAAAGGATCAAACGATTGGTAAGAACCTGGTGGTAAAAAATTATCGGTATAGGTTCCACCTGTTGAAGATGGAATTGTGTGTGAAAAATTATTAGACTCACCAACCATTGTAACATAGGTTGGAGTAGAGTTCCAACAATATTCATATCCTACACCTGGATCTATTAAATTGCTGTTAGCACCATCTACTGGTCCGGATGCGTAAGGTTCTCCTAAATCACACGAGCCACCACCATTTTGCTCTTTTAAAACACAAATTTGCCCACTAGGTGAAGTTAAACGAAGTTCTAAATCACCTAAATAAGAATGTTCCATATTAGCACAAATTTGAAGAATTTGCGATAAACTATCTATTTTAGCACCGTTTCCAAATCCAGAAATAGGTATTTGAGAAGTATAGGTTACACCATTTCCATCAGGTAAAAATAAAGTGTCAGCATCAAATATGCCACCAATTACAATTGCATCAGCTTTACACCCATAAGCATCATATATAATAACAGAGTATGTTCCTGCGGCTAACCCAGTAATAGGATTGTTTGTATGGTTTACGGTGTTTCCTTGAGAGTCGGTAACGTCAAAATTATAAGGTGCAAAACCACCTACTGTATTAACTTGAACTTCTCCAGTGTAATTATCGTAACATGTAAGGTCTGTTTCATCTAAAGTAAATTCGATAGGTTGGGCATCATCTATATATAATATTGCTGTATCTAAAGGAGAACAAATATCAGGTTGGTAAACGATAAAAACAGACTCTTGTCCTTCAATTAGTCCATCTTGAATAGAATTTATAAATACTGTAGCTTGTGTTTGCCCAGCAGGTATTGTTAAAGAAGTGTCAATTAAATCATAATCAATCCCATTGGTAGCAGTACCCCAAACTTGGTATGTGAGTACTGTTGGTGTTGAAATAGGGGCGTCAATTCCAAAAGTAAAGCTTGCTGGAATACAGCCTTCTAAGGTTATGTCATCTCCATTTACCGTATTGGTTTGTACATTAAAATCTTTTGTAAATCCTGAAAAATAACCTGAGGCACCAATATTACCACTTACGTTTATTAAGGCAACTCTAATTAATTGATCACTAGTAATATGAACATCACCAGTAAATCCATTTGTTAATTTATAGGTTACATAGTCTGTTGTTCCTGTTACAGGATTTCCATTTCCTTGTAACACGCCATCAACATAAATATTTGCTCCTGTATTAGCTATAATATTTATAAAAGCTGTTCCTATTGAATCTACATTTGGTAAAAATACATCTAACCCTCCAGAACAGCCTACTGGTGGTAAAAACATTAACCCAGATTGTCTTTCGTTGTTTGAGGTGAAACTGGCACCATTAGTGGTTTGATAAATATAAACAGGACTTGAAGATGTAAGGTAAAGATTATCAAAGGTGGTATTAAAAGCAGTACCCTCTATAACGTAAAAATCACCAGCATTAGCTAGTGTTGCTACAGGTGCAGCATTTCCGTCTAAAAAAATATCGGTGTTATCTTCGGTGGCAATTACAATTGTTCTTTCATTGTCTATCCCCTCGCCTTTAATAAGAAGGTATTCGTCTCCAACAGCTTCTACAGGAACAATTTGATCTATTCCAATATCTCTACCATTAGAAATAGGACTGTTAGGAAGTGTACCATTTCTGGCATTTCCTCCGAGCCATGTTGCACAGTTTACGACAATATCTTTATCTGATGTAATATGTGTACCATTTGCTCCATTTGTGTTATTGGTAGCATTAGCTTCGTTCATAAAGTTAGCAATTACATAACTCTCTCCAGCATTTAGTGTTACTGTAACATCAGGAGATGTTAGTGGCACACCAACAGGTGTAGTTCCTCTAAAAATTACTCCAGGGCTAATGTTAGAAATGTTTACAGTAGTGTTGTTTGCCGTAGCCATAATCCCAAAACTGTTACTTTTACCTCCTCCATAGCCAGTATTGTTAAACATATTACCAGCCCAAAAATCTTGACCAAATGCTGCCTGTTAACCTTTTGATGTTAATGATCCAGCTTGTGCATTTTCAAAAACTCTAAGGTTGGCAAAAAATGGTTCGGTAGCTGTTAAAATTAAGCCCTCATTAGTCATTACGGTGTTTAGTTCAGATTCAGTAACTAAAAACTCTGTAGCTTCTCCATTTCCTAAAAAGTATGAAAATGACGCAGCACTAGAGATTGTTGGCGTAGCTAATACAGTACCTGCACCGTTACTTATTGTAACTTGAAAAGGTGTGGTAGTGGTAGTACTTAATACGATGTAGTGGCGTCCTTTATTCTCTCTACCATACACTTGTGGTATGTAATGTTCAACATCTAATTGTGCTAAAACTTGAGCTGGAAATAGAGATAAAAGAAATAAAACGATGCAAAAGGTAAGTTTTCTTTTTGCATTTTTTTGCTAAAGTATTTTTAAAAATCATAAAAAGGACTGTTTAGTTTAGTAGCCCGAAAATTAGGATTTTAATTAATAAAACCTAAGTTTTTAACAGTGGATTGTTAGAAAGATGGTTTAGCTTTTTGTTGTTGTGTTTTTCTTTTTAAAATAAAGCCAATAAATTGAAAATAAAAGAATTACTATTAAAAGGATAGAGCTAGTAGCAGTAATTATATTGCCCGTGTAATGTGCTTTAGGGTGGAAAATAAATTCTATTGTATGTTTTCCATCAGGCACTACAAGTCCTCTTAAAAGATAATTAACTCTTATCATTTCAGTTTCTTTTCCATCAATAGTAACTTTCCAATCTTCATTTCCTTTGTACCAAATTTCAGAAAAAACAGCAAATTGGGCACCTTTGTTATTGCTTGTATAAATCATTTTATCTGGGTGAAATGAGCTGAGTTCTATTTTGTTTTGAGTGTTGGGATTAATTTTTAGATCTACTACTTTGCTTTTAAATCTTTCATCAATAATAACAGTGTTTGCGGGGTTGAAATCGGTAAGTGCTGCTATTTCCTCATCTGCATTTTTTGCCCATTTTATTTCATTGATAAACCAACAGTTACCTAGTGCTCCAGGGTTTTGTTGTGCAGCTTCTTGTCCTGGGTTACCAGTAATAAAATATTTAGTGTTTAACATGTTAACAACATTAATGTTGTTTTTAGATAAATGGTGTTCTATTAAATCTTGATATCTGTAAAGTTTTGCAGCAGTATATCCTCCAATAGATTTATGGTGATATGATGTAACAGCATCATTAAATGGGCCACTTGAACCTGTAACGTTAAATACTCTATAACTTGGTGTGGTATCGTTTTTAATTTGAGTGTTACTGCTAATTGTAGGAACCATGTTGTCATAATTCTTATGTCTTGCAAAATCATCTTCATTCATGTATCGTTTTCCAACACCCCACATATCTGTAAGAATAAGCGAACCAAAAATTATTAATGGTAAAGTTGCAGATTTAAACTTTTTTGAAAGCATTAGCCATATAGTGGCAAAAGCTAAAAGGATAAAAACAAAACTTCTTAATACATCACTTTTAACGGCATCTATTCTATCTTGGATAATTGTATCAATAGGAAAGCCTGCTTGTGTTAAGTTGGCATCTGCAAGTCCTGTAAAGTCCATTCCGGAACTTAAGAAAAAGAAATAAAGAAGTATAAGTCCAAGAAAACCACTTACAGTATAAAGTCCTTTTTTTAATTTAGCTGGTTCATACTTTTCTTCAAATAAATTTTTAAGTGTAAACATAGCACCAATTGTAATGCAAATTATAGCCATAGATAGCCACATTGATGGGGTTCTAAATTTATTGTAAAATGGAAAATGGTTAAAGAAAAATTCGTTGATGTTAAGTCCTAAAATTGCACCATTTTTACCCCAAGAAAATACTAATGATAAAATAACAACAGATAGCAGCATCCATTTAATTTTACTTTTCTCAATAAAAAATAAGAGTAAAAATAAAAATAATAATACAGCACCTAGGTAGGTTGGGCCAGTATTACCATCAGCACCAGCGTAATAATTGTAAATTTGCTTTAATGTGTTTAAAGTTTGTGTTTTAGGCATTCCACTTTTTCTAAGCTCGTTAAAGGTTGCTGATTTTTCATCTAAAGTTAAACCAGCACCTCCGTAGTTAGGTATTAAAAAGTTAAATGATTCTGCTTTTCCGTAACTCCATCTAAAAGAGTAATCCATATCTAGTCCCGAGGATTTTGGCAAATTACCTTCTTTTGTAAGTTCAGATTTTCCTGCTCTTATTGTTTCCTCTCCAAAATCGTAGGTAGTCCATAAAAGTGTGGTGTTGGGTAAAACTCCTAAAATTCCAAAAGCAATTAAAATGGCCGATTTTTTTATAAAAGCCGTTACTGTTTTGTTTTTTAGATTGTAAATTAATTCGAAAACAACTAGTATTGTTATAAAAAATATTGAAAAATATACGATTTGTACGTGGTTGGCGGCAATGGCAAGGCAAAGGAAAAAACTAGTTAAAATACCGCCTAATAAAAGTTGTTTTCTGTAAGCGTAGTATATGGATGCAATGAGAGGTGGTATGTATGATATGGTAAATATTTTGGTAGAATGACTTGCTTCTATGGATAGTAAAAACCAGGTAGATAGCCCAAAGCCTATAGCTCCTATTAAGCTTATTTCGTATCTAATTCCAAAAAGGCTTAAACAGATGTACATTCCTAGCATTAAGGCAATCATCATATTGGTGTTTACGCCAAAAACATTTCTGTAAATTTCTGCTTTTCGTACAAAATTAGAGTTTACAGCATAAGCAATTTGAAATAAGGGCATACCAGAAAAAATTCGTGTACTCCATAGTATAGTTTCGCCTTTTTCTTTAAAATCTCTAGATTCTTTAGATGCAGCTACAGCACTAATTCCATCATGACTGGGTATTTTTTTGCCCTGAAATTCTGGAAAAAAGTAGCTTACGCTGAGTATGGTAATTAATGCAATTGCACCAATGTGTTTTAGTGATTTTTTTAAGAATAAGTTATTCATAGTAAGTATCTAAAATTGGGGGTTAAAAATAATGAGATAAAATGAGTTATTATAATTTCTTGGCTTTATTCCAGTAAACATCCATTTCTGCAAGAGTCATTTCGCTCAATTCTTTTCCTGCTTTTTGGGCTTCAGATTCTATATACTGAAAGCGTTTAATAAATTTTTTGTTTGTTTTTTCAAGGGCATCTTCAGGATTAATCTTCAGAAATCTGCCGTAATTTATTAATGAAAAAAGTACATCGCCAAATTCATCTTCAATTTTATTACTGTTGGCTGCAATCTCAACCTTTAGTTCTTCAATTTCTTCGTTTACTTTTTCCCAAACCTGTTCTTTATTGTCCCAGTCAAAACCAATTCCTTTTGCTTTATCCTGTATTCTAATAGCTTTTACAAGTGCTGGTAAAGATTTGGGAACTCCTTCTAAAACTGATTTTTTACCTTCTTTAAGTTTTAGTTTTTCCCAATTTTTTTTCACATCTTCTTCATCCGTAACTTTTACATCTCCATAAATGTGTGGATGGCGGTGAATTAATTTTTCACAAATAGAATTTAGTACATCACTTATATCAAAAGTATTTGTTTCTGAAGCTATTTTAGCATAAAAAACAAGGTGAAGCATTAAATCTCCAAGTTCTTTTTTTACTTCGTCTAAGTCATTTTCTATTATTGCATCTGTTAGTTCATAAGTTTCTTCAATGGTTAGGTGTCTTAAAGATTGCATGGTTTGTTTTTTGTCCCAAGGGCACTTTTCTCTTAATTCATCCATTATGTTTAATAATCGATCAAAAGCAACTAATTTTTCATTCATTGTAACAGCCAATTTTTTATTCTAAATTTGTTTTGTGATAAAAGTACATCATAAATATTTTCTAGGCGTTTTGATTTCTTTTCTTTTTGTGAAAGGTTTTTCACAATCAGAAATGCAGGGTGTTGAATTTACACCTCAAAAAAACAACACTTTATTTTCGGTTGGTGTAAAAGCTACGTTTCATCATGGGGCAATTTTACCTCACAGAAAAGAAGTGAGCGAGGTTATTGAGGGACATACTCAGGCTTATGAAATTTCTTTTAACAAAAATACTGCTGGTAAAAAAACTTGGCAACAATTGTATGGTTGCCCTAAGGTGGGTATTTCTGCATTGTATATGTCGCTTGGTAATCCAAATGAATTAGGAAGTAGTTTTGGGTTGTTTCCTTTTGTTGAGTTGCCTGTTAATCAGCGTAAAATACAATGGATGTTTAAGTTGGGCTACGGTTTGGGGTATATCCAAAAACCTTATGATAGGGAAACTAACCGTAAAAATATTGCAATTGGATCTAAAGTAAATGCAATAATTTATGCCAATACAAATTGGGAGGTGAAATTGTCTGATAAAATAAATTCATCTTTAGGGTTATCTTTAATTCATTTTTCAAATGGCTCTTTTGCACGACCTAATTTAGGTTTAAATATTTTTTCGATTAATACTGGTTTAACCTATAACTTTGGTAAAGAAGAAAGTTATACAAACAATAAAGTAGAAAAAAGGGAAAGAACGTGGAGTAAAAATATAATTGTTGGTTTTGGATTAAAAGAAGTGCCGCCTGTTGGAGGTGGTAAATATTTTGTTTCATCCTATTCTTTTAATTTAATTAAGATTAGAGCAGAAAAAAGTTCTTTTGGTTTTGGCGCAGATGTTTTTTACAATACCTCTTTGTCTGGTTTAATTGAAAGAAATTCTCCTGGAAAATCTAATGGTTTAGATAATTTTAGATTAGGGTTGATGGGTTTATATACGTTTGATTTTGGTAAGATTTCGGTTTTAGTAGGTTTGGGTGGTTATGCAGTAGCTAATTATAAAAAGGATGGATTAATTTACAACAGGTTAGGAACAAGGTTTAGGGTTAGTGATCATTTGTTTTTGCGTTTAGGCATGAAAACCCATGTTGCTGTTGCAGATTTTGTTGATTATGGAATAGGTTATAGATTTTAAAATGAGATTATTAAATAAAAATATTATAATACTTATTGTTTTGTTGAGCTTGTTTTCTTGCGGAAAAGATTCGGCTTGTTTTAAAAGTACTGGCAAAATAATAAAAGAACAAAGACTGGTTTCTGCTGATGTTAATTCTATTACTACAGCAGATAATATTGATATTGTGTTAACTCAAAGTATTACGCCAAGTTTAACGTTGGAAGGAGGGGCAAATTTATTACCCTATATTAATACTGATATAGAGGCTAATGAATTAAATATTTCTAGTGATAATAAATGTGGAATGTTTAGAGATTATAATATACCTATAACAGCTTATCTTTCGTTGCCTAATGTTGCAAACATAAGTTATACGGGGCAAGGTAATATTACTTCTGCAAATAAGTTGATGTATGATAAGTTAATTATTTCTAGTAATGGTGGTACGGGCAATGTTGAGCTTGAGGTGGATGTTAATGAAATTTCAATTCAACAACACTCTGGGCCAGCAGATTTTGCAATAAAAGGTAGGGCTAATTATTCTTATATATATACGCTTGGAGAGGGCTGGTTTGATCAAAATAGTTTAAAAGTTAACAATGTTCATGTTAATCATAGTGGTACTGGTAATGTTTATGTAAAACCATTAATTGATTTAAATATAGAGCTTAGATCTTCTGGAGACTTAATTTATTCTGGATCGCCCAATTTAAAAATAGCAGAACATTCTGGTAGCGGTAGGATAATTAAAAAGTAATTAAATATTTTATTATTTAGAAGGGTTTAGTTTTTCTTCTTTTGCGTGGTTAATACTGGCGTTAAGTTCAAACCCTAAGAGTAAAACTAAAGAGTTAAAATAAAGCCAAAGCATAATAACCATAAGTGTACCAATTGAACCGTAAACTTTGTTGTAGCTACTAAAATTGTTAATGTAAAAAGCAAATCCTGATGATAGGAGTATGCTTAATAAAGTTGATAAAGTAGAACCGGCAGAAATAAACCTAAACCTTTTACTACTAGTGTTTCCGTAATAATATATTAATGATATTCCTAAGAAAAACACTAAAAGTAGGATGATGAATTTAGCGGTTTTTAATAGATATATAATGTAGTTATGAGTAATAATCCCGTTTGATGTTAGGTAATTTGTAATGGTGGTGCTAAAAACTATTAATCCTATAGCAATAATCATTAATGTTACAATAATAAAAAGAAGTAAGAGTGAGCTTAATCTCGTTTTAATAAAGCTTGGTTTTTGGGTAGAATGAGAAGTTTCGTTAAATGCAATAACCATAGAGTTTACTCCATTACTGGCTAAGTAAAAGGCAAACAAAAACCCAAAAGAAAGCAGCCCTTCGTGCCTGTTGGTCATTAAATCTTCAATGGTGCTGCTTGCCATTTCATAAGCATCACCAGGTAACATTCCTCTTATTAATTCAAACAATTGAATTTTAAAATTTTCTATAGGGATGTATGGAATTAATGAGAAAAGAAATATTATAGAAGGGAAAAGTGCTAAAAAAAAGCGAAAAGCTAATGAAGATGCCCTTGTTGTTAATGAGTTTTTTTGAATGCCTGCAATAAAAAAGCTTAAAACCTCATATATAGAAAGTCCATCAAAACCAGGTAAAACTATTTTTTTAGAGAATATTATAGGTATTCTAACAATTGCACTGTTCGTTATTTTTTCAATTAAATTTTTCAAATGTTTAAATTGCTTTTAGGCTTAAATCAATACTGTTTATTTGGTGTGTTAATGCACCAACAGAAATAAAATCAACACCACATTCAGCATATTGTCTAAGGGTTTTTAATGTGATGCCTCCAGATGCTTCGGTTTCATATTTTCCGTCAATTTGTTTTACTGCAGTTCTCATGTCATCAAAACTAAAGTTGTCTAACATAATTCTATGAATTCCACCAACGTTTAAAATTTCAGACAATTCATTTAAACTTCTTGCTTCAATTTCAATTTTTAAATTTTTATTATTTTCTTTTAAATAATTTTGAGTCGATTTTATTGCTTTTTCAATTCCGCCAGCATAATCTATATGATTATCTTTTATCATAATCATATCGTACAATCCTATTCTGTGGTTGGTTCCGCCTCCAATTTTTACAGCTAATTTTTCTATTTCTCTCAGTCCTGGCGTGGTTTTTCTAGTGTCTAGTATTTGGGTTTTAAGTCCTTTTAATTGGTTAACGTAGGTGTTGGTGTTGGATGCAATTCCGCTCATTCTTTGCATAAAATTTAAAACAAGTCTTTCGGCTTTTAAAATAGATTGGCTAGACCCTTCAATTGTAAAAACAATATCTCCAATTTCAACATTGGTTCCATCTTCAATATTTTTAATGAATTTTAAATTTTTATCAATCTTATTAAAAATAGTGGCAGCTAAATTTACACCAGCAATTACACCTTTTTCTTTAACTAATAAGTGGGCTTTTCCGTTTGCGTTTTTTGGTATACACGCTAAAGAAGTGTGGTCTCCATCACCAATATCTTCGTTAATGGCAATTTTAATTAAATCATCAAGATATTTCATAAATAAACATTTGTTATTTACAAAAGTAGTTTGTTTTAAATAAAAGAGGTGTGGTTTTATTCGTTTAATTCAATTTTTAACTCTAAAATGATAATTTTTTTGTTTAATTCTTTGTAAAGAATATAAGTTCTGTAAAGTCCGTTAGAGCTTTTTAAATTACCAATAGCATAATGAGAATTGTTTTTAGAATTACCAGAATGAACAATTTTAAAATCGGAAGGTTTGTTTTTTAAGAAGAACTTTTTTAAAACTAATTTAGCTTGTGTTTTACTGTAAACACCTTCGTTTTCAGGAATGCTTAAATCGATAGATTTTTCAAAATAATTAGCAAGTTTGGTAGTGTTTCCTGTTTTTAGAACAGCAACCAAACTATCAGAAATGTGTTGGGCACTTACAAAAGTGGTAGTTGTAATGAGTAGTCCTAAAAATAATTTTTTCATCAGTTAGCTTTAATAATTTCAACCAATTATTAAGCCATTTTTAAGAATAACTTTTTTAAAGGATTAAAATCTTAGTCAAAGGTAATAATTTTTACATTAGCAATATGAAAGTTAAGTTAATAAGCATTGGTAAAACAGATGAATCTTATATAAAAGAGGGTGTAAATAAGTATATTTTACGATTAAAACATTATGTTTCTTTTGAGGTTTTGGAATTAAAGGATGTAAAGCTTGGAAAAAAAAGCAATCAAATTTTGCAAAAAGAAAAAGAAGGTGATGAAATTATGAAATGTATTTCTAAGTCAGACTTTGTTGTGTTGTTAGATGAAAAAGGAATGGAGTTTAATTCTGTTGGTTTTTCAAAGTTTTTACAAAAAAGAATGAATGCGGGTGCAGGAGTAGTTTTTGTTATCGGTGGTCCTTTTGGGTTTTCTAAAGAGCTATATGATCGTTCAAATGCTAAGGTTGCATTGTCGCAGATGACTTTCTCTCATCAAATGGTAAGGTTGTTTTTTGTGGAACAGTTGTATAGAGGATTTACGATTTTAAAAGGGGAAAAATATCATCACATATAAAACGCAACCTTTTTTAGTAAAAACACGTTAGTACATATTTTTATAGGGTTTATTAAATAGAAATGTTACTTTTACAACTTTTACAGAAAGTAATGAACAATCAAATATTAATATTATGAAGAAGTTAATTGTTTTATTCTCATTAATCATAACTAACATTATGATGCAGGGACAGGTTCAAACATTAAATGATATAAGAGCAATCAGTCCTAATATGCACTTAGTTCCATCTCCAAATATAGGTAATACAAATGTTGTAGTTCAAAAGAATATATCTTCTTATCAAAACCAAAATAAAACGGCAAATTGTGTTGATACAATATACTATCCACATTCTAAAATGACTTCTCTAGATGGTTTGGCAATTTTAGATGCTGCTAGTGGTACTTCAGGTATTTCACAAACTTTTGAAGCAAATGCAGGTACAATACATGGAATTAGAGCATTTGTTGTGCCTGATGATAATGGAATTGCTGGAGATGGGCCTAATGTTGATGTTCAAATATCTGTAGTTAATGTAAATGCTCAAAATGTTCCTACAACTGTTATAGCTTCAGAGGTAGTAAATATTGCTGATATGGGCGATGTTCATCAAGATTTAATGTTTAGTGTTCCTGTTCCAGTTACAGACAGATATGCTGTAACCATAGAGTTAAATCCAATAACTGCTGCGGATGATACTTTATGGTACATGAAAAATAATCAAACAGTAGGAGATGGAGGAGGACAAGGTTTAATGGCTTTTAATTTTTTAGGAACTTGGCGTAACTTCTTTATTGAATTTGGAGTTGTAGATGCTGATGCTTTATTTGCTCCAATTTTTGAAAAAACAATAAACTCAGATTATGTTTCTAATATAGATTCAATTTGTATAGGAGGAAGTGTGGTGTTTACAAATAATTCGGATATAGATACAAGCTATATGTACAATTTACACAATGTTTTTAACGCAGATATGTACACATGGAACTATGATGATGGTACTGGAACTTATGCTCATGAAGATACAACTTATACATTTAATGTTGCAGGAGAGTTAAATACACAGCTTTTAATTACTAGCTACGGATATACTTCAAATTGTGTTGATTCATCTCAGTTAGCAATAGGAGTTGTAGATTTACCCAATGTAGCAACTAGTAATGATACTTCAATATGTATTGGGGGTACTGCCGATATAAGTGTTACAGGTGCTTTATCATATACTTGGGATAATGGATTAGGAGCAGGAACTAACCATTCGGTTTCGCCTATTACAGATACAATGTATGTGGTAACTGGATTAGGCTTTTTTGGATGTTTAAACACGGATACAGTTGATGTTACTGTTGTGGAATTGCCTAGCGTAACTACAAATTTAGATACTATTTTTTGTGGTGCGGGGCAGAGCTATACTGTTGCTGCTACAGGAGCAGATACTTATTTTTGGGATAATGGTTTGGGAACTGGTCAAAGTCACACGGTTTCGCCATTAAGTTCAACTACTTATACTGTTACTGGTACAGATGCTTTAGGATGTCAGGCAAATGATGCGGTAACAGTTTCAATTGTAAATTGTTCTTGTTTGGATACAATTTATTACCCACGTTCTAAAATGACTTCATTTGATGGTTTAGCAATTTTAGATGTATCAAGCGGAACTACTGGGGCTGCTCAAACTTTTGAATCTAATACTGGATTTATTCATGGAATTAGAGCTTTTGTTGTGCCAGATAATAATGGAATACCAGGAGACGGTACACCTGTAGATTTGCAAATTTCAGTTGTAAATGTTGATGCACAAAATATACCAACTACAGTTATATCTTCAGAAATTGTATCAATAACAGATCTCGGAAATGTACGTCAAAATTTAATGTTTTCTTCGCCTGTTGCTGTTTCTGACAGGTATGCTGTTGCAGTAGAGTTAAATCCTTTAACCGCTGCAGAAGATACTGTCTATTATATGAAAAACAATCAAACGGCAAATGATGGTGCTGGACAAGGATTACTAGCATTAAACTTTTTAGGTACTTGGCGTAACTTCTTTATTGAATTTGGGGTAGTTAATGCTGATGCTTTATTTGCACCAATTTTTGATAAAACAATAACTTCTGATTTTACAGTAGATACTGATAGTGTTTGTTTGGGTTCTTCAATTGTATTTACTAATAATTCTAGCTTAGATACTAATTATATGTACAATAGATACGATTCTTTAGGGCTCTCTCCTTATGAATGGAATTATCAAGATGGCATGGGAGCATTTAACCATTCCGATACTACTTATACTTTCGCTTCGGCAGGCTCATTTAATACACAGCTATTAGCAATTAATCATGGATATACAACAACATGTTATGATACTGCATTTCAGGAAGTACATATACTCGAACAAGTTGTAGTTGCAAGTGTGGATACAGGAATTTGTATAGGAGGAACTGCTAATTTAAGTGCAACAGGAGCTACAAACTATTTATGGGATAATGGATTAGGAGCTGGTCAAAGCCATGCTGTTTCTCCAATTGTTGATACTGATTATATTGTAAATAGTTCAAATGCTTTCGGATGTGTGGGTAGTGATACTGTTTCAGTTTCAATTAACGCATTGCCAACAATAACGGCAAGTAATGATACCACAATATGTGAAGGAGGAACTGCTAATTTAAGTGCAATAGGAGGGGTTACTTATTTATGGGATAATGGTTTAGGAGCAGGACAAAATCAACCTGCTAATCCTACAGTAGATACAACATACCGAGTAACAGGAACAGATGCTAATGGGTGTGTAGGTATAGATTCAGTAATGGTAACAATAAATGCTGCACCAATAGTAACAGCAAGTATAGATACCACAGTATGTATAGGAGATAATGCTAACATATCAGCAACAAGTACAATAGGAACTTTTACTTGGGATAATGGTTTAGGAAACGGTCAGTCACATAGTGTATCACCAACAGCATTAACAACATATATAGTATCTGTAGTAGATGGTATTGGATGTGATGGATATGATACGGTGCATGTATCTGTAAACCAATTACCAGTACTTACAACAAATTTAGATACATCAGTATGTGCTGGAGATTCAATTACGTTGTTTGCAACAGGAGCAAGTACTTATTTATGGGATAATGGTTTAGGAGCAGGACAAAATCATACAACA
>JBMYXB010000032.1:0-20881 GCA_049608005.1 Vicingaceae bacterium | reverse complement strand
TATTAAAGGGTGCTTCGCAATGACATTTTTTTGTCTAAATTTGGGCTTTAATGAAGTTTGCACACCCAGAGTTCCTTTACGCACTTTTCGCAATAGCGATTCCTATCCTTATTCACTTATTTAATTTCAGAAAATTCAAGAAAATTTACTTTTCAAATGTTGAATTTTTAAAAGAAGTACAGCAAGAAACCCAAGCAAAATCTAAACTTAAACATCTTTTAATATTACTAAGTAGAATTTTAGCCATTGCTTTTTTAGTATTTGCTTTTGCTCAACCTTTTATTCCTTCATCAGAAAATGATGTTGCCAACCAAAACAATATTGTTGGAATTTATATTGACAATTCCTTTAGTATGGAAAGTAAAGGAGAAAATGGTTCTTTATTAAATGAAGCAAAAAATAAAGCAATTGACCTTGTAAATTCTTACAGAGCTACTGATAAATTTATTTTAACAACCAACAATTTTAATACTGGTGACCAACGTTTATTAAGCAATGAAGAAGCAATTGATAAAATTGAAAGTGTTGCCATCTCTACCAGCAGCAGAAAATTATCTAAAATTTACTCAAGAAACAGAGATGCTATAAACGCTTCTGAAACCAACAATAAATCTTTTTATATTTTTTCTGATTTTCAGAAATCTACCACCGATTTTAAAGCAATAAAATCCGATTCGTTAATTAGTAGTTACCTTATTCCTATTAAAGCTTCAGAAATTAGCAATCTTTTTGTTGATAGTTGTTGGTTTAATTCTCCAACGCATTTAATTAACCAAAATGAAACTTTAAACATTCGCATTAAAAACAATTCAGAAAACGATTTAGAAAACATTCCTGTAAAACTCTATATCAATAACCAAAATGTTGTTCCTGCAAGTTTTTCGGTTAAAGCAAATGATAAAACTATTGTAACCTTAAACTACCGAAACAAAACAAAAGGAGTACAACAAGGTAAAGTTGAGTTAAGAGATAATCCGGTAACCATGGATGATGCTTTCTATTTTTCATACACCATTTCTAACAACATTAATATTTTAGGTATTGGTAATAATGAACCCGCATTAAATTCAATTTACCATACAGATAGTGTTTTTAATTTTTCTAATTACGAAGCAAATCAATTGGATTATTCAGCTATTAAATCGAGTAATTTAGTTGTTATTCATAACATAGATCAAATAAATTCTGGACTTTCTAACTCCATTAAAAGTTTTGTAGATAATGGAGGAAGCTTACTTGTTTTTCCATCAAACAAAATAAACACCAATAGTTACAAAGAATTTTTAAGCTTATTAAGTGTTAATTATTATACAGTTTTAGATACTTCTGAAACTAAGGTTGGAGAAATTAATTTAAAACACCCTATCTATAACAATGTTTTTGAAGGCACACCAAAAGGAAACTTAAATCTTCCTTTGGTTTCATCTCATTACCAACTTTCTAAAGGAACTACAGCTTACAAAAACAATATTTTAACATTAAAAAATGGAACACCTTTTTTAACTGAATATAAAACTGGTAAAGGAACAGTTTACCTAAGCACTGTTAGCTTAGATAAGGTAAAAAGCAACTTTACAAACCATGCTTTATTTGTTCCTACACTATACAACATTGCTTTATTAAGCCAAACTAAATTTCCTCTTTTTCATACAATAGGAAGTAACTCCACAATTGATATTAATAGAACTTCTACTAAAGATAATGTTTATCATATAAAAAATAATACCATTGATATTATTCCGAGAGTAAGAAACACCAACAATAACACAACGGTTTTTGTAAATTCTAATATTAAAATTGCTGATAATTATTTTTTAGAGAATAAAGATTCTAAAATTGGTTTGGCTTACAACTACAACCGTTCCGAATCTGAACTAAGTTATTTATCATTAAAAGAAATTGACGAAGCAATTCAATTAAGCGGTATTAATGCTCAATACATTGATGTTACAAATGGCACAATTCAATCGGCATTAAGCGACTTAAACATTGGTAAAAAATATTGGAAATATTGTATTATTTTAGCTCTACTCTTTTTAGCAGTTGAAATAATTTTAATAAAAATTTTAAAATGAACGCTTTAATTAAATCCGCAAAAATAGTTGACAACAACTCTGAGTTTAACGGTAAAACGGTTGACATTCTTATTGAAAAAGGTATTATTTCTAAGATTGGATCAAACCTAAAAAACCTCAACGATTTTAAAGAAATTAGTTTTAAAGATTTACATATTTCGGCTGGTTGGTTTGATATGAGAGCTAATTTTTGTGATCCAGGAAATGAACACAAAGAAGACATTAACTCAGGATTAAAAGCTGCTGCTAAAGGTGGTTTTACTGGTGTAATGATTATGCCAGATACTGATCCTGCAACAAGCACAAAAAGTGGTGTTGAATACATCATCAATAAAACAAAAGAAAATATTGTAGATGCTTTGCCCGCAGGAAGCTTATCGCAAAATTGCGAAGGAAAAGAAATTGCTGAAATGTTTGACATGCATTCTGCTGGAGCTGTAGCTTTTACAGATAATAAAAAAAGTGTTTCAAAATCGAGCTTATTAAATAGGGCAATGCTTTACAGCCAATCCTTTGGTGGTTTAATTATAAATTATCCTAACGATAAAGAAATAAGTAACAGCGGACAAATTAATGAAGGAGTTGTTAGTACAGAATTAGGCCTAAAAGGTATTCCGGCTTTAGCCGAAGAATTAATGGTAAGTAGAGATATATTTTTAGCAGAATATTGTAATTCAAAAATTCATTTAGCTAACATTACCACTAAAAAATCTGTTCAGTTAATAAAAGAAGCTAAGAAAAAAGGAATACAAATAACTGCTGATGTAAACTCATACCACTTACTATTTGATGAAACCGAATTGTTACATTTTGACAACTACTTTAAAGTAAATCCTCCTTTAAGAACTAAAGATGATATTAAAGCCTTAATTAACGGTTTAAAAGATGGAACAATTGATGTAATTTGTTCGGATCATACGCCAGAAGATATTGAAAATAAACAGTGTGAGTTTGACCATTCTGCTTTTGGAATGATTAACCTACAAACTTCTTTTGCTGCTGCTAACACAGCTATAAAAACCAAATTAGAGTTAACTGATTTTATTGCTAAAATTACTTCTTTACCAAGAGAAATTTTAGGATTGAAAAAAACAACAATTAAAGAAGGTGAAAAGGCTAACATTACACTTTTTAGTCCTAACGAAAAATGGACTTTAAGCAATGATGAAATTGTTTCTAAAGCTAAAAACACACCTTTTATCGGTAAAGAATTAACAGGGAAAGTTTACGGAATAATTAACAACAATAAGGTTGATCTTTCTTAGTTACAACCTGAGTTCGACATAAGAACTAGTTTTACAAAACAGCATAGTCAAAACATTATCAGCATGTTAGGGCTTGTCGAATTAATAATTTCAACCCTTTTTATTTAATGTTTAAGCTAAAACCCCATAAATACGCAATTTTCTTCCTTAAATTTTAGGTAACTAGCCCGCTAGTTATCTAAAATTATAAGTCGAACCTCACATATTTATTGAATTTTATCAATAAATCTTATATCGAACTCAGGTTTACAGGTTTTCTGGTAAGATTTTCACTTTTAAATTATCGTATTCTTTAGGATGAAATCTTTTAAGAATAGCTGTATAATAATTGTACGTTTTATGCTGGTAAAGCATAGGTTCTTTTTTGTAAACCGATTCATTTTTAATAAATCCATTTTCATCTTTACCATAAAACTGCATTAACGAATCACTTTTTAAGATGTTCGAATCTTTAATTATTTTAGGATAATCAAATGGTGCAAGTTCAATTCTGTTTGGCATGCTAACATAAGCTGCATCATTTACTTGTTGGGGCATTTTTATTTCGCCTAACTTTTTAGTAATCTGTTTAAATGCCGATGCCGAAGTATAATCTACTACCCTATCAATACTTCCTCCAAATAGTTTTTCTAAGCCTCCAAAAGCTAAATCTTTAATTGATGTAGATTCATCAAAAAATAAACTAGCAATGTTTTCTTTTACACTCATTTCTTTATGATTGCTATAAGTTAGAGGCATTTTAGGCACTAAATCTTTTAAATTAACAAAACTATAATGGGTTCCTTTGGCACAACTTTTAGCATAATCATCTACAAAAAGTTGGTTGCCTATTTTAGGGTTAGCAAAAGCATACGTTTTATAGGTGTTTTTTTCTGATAATATTGATTTTGGTAAGTTTTCTAAATATGCTCTTAACAATATTGCCAAAGCTCCTCCCTGGCTATGCCCTGTAATGGTAATATTATAAATTCCATCATAATTTAGTGCTTTAATGTTATTAATAATATCTTGCGATAAGAGAACAATACTTAAAGTATAACCAGAATGAACTGTTGCACCTGGTTGATTAGAAAAATTATAATTAAAGGTTTCGTTATTGATTATTATCTTATCTGAAGCAGGAACCATAGATGAATAAATGTTCTCCATCCAACTTACTTTTTTAGTGGTAGATCCTCTTAAATTAATTACTGCACTTGTATTTGTTTTATATATTTGGTACACATTATCCATTCCAAAAACAGCAGAAGTAAAGGATTTTTGATATGCTTTAGGAATAATATTTTTATCCGATTGATAGAGTTCTATAAAAGTAAAGCTGTTAATAATTGCAGCCATATCTTTTGCTTCTTGAGCATTTTGTTGCGTATAAAACTGAGCATTAACTGTTAAGCTCAAAAAAACAAGTAACAAGGTAAGTGTAAAATAATTTTTCTTTTTCATAATACAAAAGTAATCCAAAATCAGACCAAAAAATTTAGTTTCCATAAGTGGATAAAGTCATGGTAACATCGTAACCCAAACTTTTTTCAAAAAGCCCAGTACTATTGTTATACGTTTTGGTTACATCAACACTTTTTTTGTAAACCAAACCAACTCCTTCAGCATACTTTTCTTTAAAAATTTTCTCTTCAATCAAGTTAATTTCTTCTAACTGTAAAACCGTTAAAACATTACTTAAATTGTTGCCACCAATATTTTCTGATTCATCTACTCCATCATACTCGTAAACTTGAGCACCATTATTATTTAAAGCGTTACCGTTCCATGTTTTACTATCTCTAGCAGGAAATATCAGTTTTATAAAACGAATATTTTCTTCTACTTTTTGATAGTTTGATGCCGTTATTTTACTCGTCCAAACATCTGTAACAACCCAATCTGTTGTATCATTTTGTTTTCTGTAACGAATAATTTTAAAAGCATCTTCCCCTTCTAAATCAATAAATTTAGAATCTACCTCCTCCTTAATTTTGTAATAATTGCTATCTATTGTATTGTCAAAATCATCGTAAAAAAAAGAATCTACATCATAAACAACATAATTACCAACTTCTAATCCTGCATAAGCATAACCTAAATCAGCATTAACCGCTTCATTTTCTTTTGAACAAGAAAAAATAAAGAATAAAATTCCAATTAAAATCCAACATAATTTTGCCATAGGTTAAAAATACGTTTTTTGTGAGATAAAAAATTTAACGAATACTAATTCAATTATGTTTACTAAACACCCCTTTTCAAAATCTATACCATAGATTTCTCTCTGAATATCAAACCCATCAAAGAGATTTTTTCTAATCGTTATCAATAAAGCCACCTCCAATCAAATCATTCCCATCATAAAAAACAGCCGACTGACCAGGAGCAACTCCTTGAACGTCTTCATAAAAATCTATCTTAATTCTACCATCTTCAGTGTTAGAAATATGACTTGTAGCCCCTATATCTTTGTAACGAATTTTACTTAACGCTTCCATTTCGTTAGGTATGTTTTCAAACTTTACAAAATTTGGATCACGAACAAAAACAGTTTTTTTATTTAAGTCTTCTTTTGTTCCTAAAACAACAATGTTTGCTTCAGGCATTATTTTAACCACATAACGCGGATCTCCAAAAGCAACTTCTAAACCTCTTCGTTGCCCAATGGTATAAAACGGGTAACCTTGATGTTTTCCTATAACATTACCATCAACATCTACAAAATCTCCTCCAGCAACTCGCTCTTCTAAGCCATCAACCCTACGTTTTAAAAAACCTCTGTAATCGTTATCTGGTACAAAGCAAATTTCAAAACTTTCTCCTTTTTTAGATAGCTCTTCATACCCTCTATCTAAAGCCATTTTACGAATTGCAGGTTTAGAATATCCTCCTAAAGGAAACATTGTGCGTGCTAAACTTTCTTGCGTTAACCCCCACAAAACATAAGATTGATCCTTATTTTCATCTAACCCTTTAGAAATAATATGTCTTCCATTTTCTTCTCTTACTTGTGCGTAATGTCCTGTTGCTATAAACTCGCAACCTAACTGATCGGCTCTTTTTAGTAAAGCATCCCATTTAATATGTGTATTACATAAAACACAAGGATTTGGAGTTCTACCAGCAATGTACTCATCAACAAAATTATCAATTATGGCATCTCCAAATTCTTCTCTAATGTCTAAAATAATATGATGAAATCCCATATCAACAGCTAATTGCCTAGCATCATTAATATCATCTAAACTACAACAACCTGTTGTTTTTCTTGTCCCTCCAGATGAAGCATAATCCCACGTTTTCATAGTTAAACCTATTACTTCGTAGCCTTGCTCATGTAATAGCATTGCTGCAACAGAACTATCAATTCCGCCACTCATTGCTACTAAAACTTTTCCTTTCTTACTCATAATCTATTATTGTCGAGGCATTCCATACTCATCTAATTCCAAAAAATCTTCGCTAATTGGTACTAACGGGCTTGTTTCTAAATCATCATCCTTGTTGGCATCAATTCTTTTTCCTTTATCGTATTCTTCTTTCTTTTTGATGGTATTTCCATCAGCTTCAAAATAAAGCCAAACTTTATCTCTTGTACTGTGAAAGTAAAAACCTCTTACGTATCTTTTTCCTGTAATGCTGTAAAATAAAACTTTTCCTTCTAAGCTACCATTTTCGTGAGTTGCTTCCATTTTTATTTTACCATTTTCATAATATTTAATCCATTTACCGTTTTCAAAATCGTTAAAAAATGCTTTTTCTTCAGCAATTTTACCGCTTTGATAATACGCATAAGAAATCCTATTTTTTAGCCCTTTAATATAAAAATCTGAAGCTATTTTATAGCCATCTAAATCATAATAAAACCAAGTACTGTCTTTTTTTTGATTAATATACCTTCCTGTAGATTGATGCCCACCTTCGTTATAAAAAGTAATGGAATAACTGGTGTCTTTTTTGTGTGTTATTTTACGCTGAATATTACCTGTATCATAATAATATTTAAATTCTCCTACAGGTTTATCATCTTTAAAGTTACCTACATACCTAAGCATACCATTTTTATGATATCTTTTCCATACCCCTTGCTTTCCTTTAGCATTGGTTTTGTTTTCTTCTTGCCCAAATACAGCAAGGCTAAACAACATAAATATTACAACAATTCTATTTTTCATACCGTTACAAAATTAGCGATTTACAGTTCGTTTTAAACAATTATTATTCCTTTAATGTAGTTAAGCTTTTTATTTGAAAAAAATAGCTGTTTTAAATTGTTTAAAAAATAGCTCAAATAAGCAATACTATTGAAATTGAGGCCTCATAAAATTGCAAATCCCAGTTTATTTATTTTCTTTTGTGGGGCTTAATATAATTTGAAAAAATACGACCTATGAAATTTACAAAATATTTAATGTTAACTGCTGCAGCAAGTACTTTATTGTATTCTTGTGGAGGAGAAACAAAACACGATGAAAAAACGGATGAAGTTGTAGCTACTGAAACCAATGATAAAGCTTGGATTACAGAAGAATACACAGAAAAAGATGAAGACGGATTTAGATGGAAAACAGAGCGTTTTTCTGATATTAAAATAGTTAAATATCAAATTAATGGGTTTGATAAATTAAGCTTACAACAAAAGCAATTGGTTTACTTTTTAGCTCAAGCTGGTTATGCTGGTAGAGATATTATTTGGGATCAAAATTACCGTCATAATTTAACCATTAGAAGAGCATTAGAAAACATTGTTACCAACTTTGCTGGTGATAAAACAACTGATGACTGGACTAAATTTATGGTTTATACTAAAAGAGTTTGGTTTGCAAACGGTATTCACCACCACTACTCTATGGATAAATTTGAACCAGCTTTTACAAAAGAATATTTTGCATCTTTAATGGCTGATACAAAAACTGAATTAGCTGATGAGATTGTTGACGTAATTTTTAACCCTGAGGTGGACAACAAAAAAGTAAGTTTAGATGCTTCTGAAGATATGTTATTAGCTTCAGCAACTAACTTTTATGGGCCAGATGTTACTCAAAAAGAAGCTGAAGATTTTTACGCTGCTAAAATTGATAAAGATGATGCTACTCCAATTTCTTACGGATTAAACTCTAAGTTAGTTAAAACTGAAAACGGATTAGAAGAAAGAGTTTGGAAATCTGGCGGAATGTACGGTGAAGCAATTGACCAAGTTACTTCATGGTTAACAAAAGCTGTAGAAGTTGCTGAAAATCCTGCACAAGCAGATGCTTTAAAATTATTAATTGAATATTACAATACAGGAGATTTAGAAACTTGGGACAAATATAATGTTGCTTGGGTAAAAGCTACTAAGGGTGATATTGATTACATTAACTCATTTATTGAGGTTTACAACGATCCATTAGGATATAGAGGTTCTTACGAAACTATTATTCAAATGAATGATTTTGAAGCATCAGAAAGAATGGCTGTTGTTGCCAACAACGCTCAATGGTTTGAGGATAACTCAACAATTATGGATGAACACAAAAAGAAAAAAGTTGTTGGTGTAACTTACAAAGTTGTAGAAGTTGCTGCTGAATCTGGAGATGCTTCTCCATCTACTCCAATTGGAGTTAACTTACCAAATGCAAACTGGATTAGAGCAACACACGGTTCTAAATCTGTTAGTTTAGGAAGTATAATTAATGGTTACAGCAAAGCAGGAAGCTCAGGAATGTTAGATGAATTTTGTTATACTGCTAAAGAAAAAGAAATGGAAGAAGAGCACGGTGGTATTGGAGATAAAATGCACACTTCTTTACATGAGGTTATTGGGCATGCTTCAGGGCAAATTAACCCAGGTGTAGGAACTCCAAAAGAAACATTAAAAAACTATGCCTCTACTTTAGAAGAAGCTAGAGCTGATTTAGTTGGTTTATACTACTTAATGGATCCTAAATTAGTTGAAATGGGATTAATTTCTTCTTTAGATGTTGGTAAAACTGCTTATGATGGTTACATCAGAAATGGTTTATTAACTCAATTAATTCGTTTAAAGAAAGGAGCAATTATTGAAGAAGCACACATGAGAAACAGACAGTTAAATGCTGCTTGGGCTATGGAAAAAGGTGCTACTGATAACGTAATTGAAAAAGTAACTAAAGATGGTAAAACTTATTTTGTTGTTAACGATTACGATAAATTAAGATCAATTTTTGGTGACTTATTAAGATTAATCCAAAAAATTAAATCTGAAGGAGATTACCAAGCTGGAAAAGACTTAGTAGAAAATTATGGTGTACAAGTTGACCAAGCAGTGCATGCAGAAGTATTAGAAAGAGCTGAAAAGTTAAACAATGCACCTTACGGTGGATTTATTAACCCGAAGTTAGTTCCTGAAATGAACGATGCAGGAGAAATTACTGATATTAAAGTAACTTACCCAGATGACTTTACTGAACAAATGTTAGATTACGCTAAGAACTATTCTTTCTTACCGAACAAAAACTAATACTAACACACATTACGATAAAAAAGCCATCTGATTAGGATGGCTTTTTTTATTACATTTGAACTCCTTAAAAATAAACCTCTATGGATTGAAAATCCATAGTTTTAATTCGCAGACTGAAAGTAGTCTGCTTTGTGAAATGCTTAGTGAAATACAGAAATAACACACAATTGATTCGTGTATTCGTGGCTAAAACATTTATAGAAACTAAAGTAACTGCAATCAAATTGCAGGGTTTTAACCTTTAACTAGATAATAAAAATGAAAGCAAAATTTAACAGAATACGAAAGTTCAAATACTACTTTTATAAGTATGGTATCCATAGAATTTTACCAGGCAACAAACTCAAATTTGCTGGTCATCTTTCTACCTTATCAAAATGGATAAGTGAACACCGTGATTTGGAGTACACCAACTTTCCTACAAAAGATTTTGATCATGCTAACCGTTATGGCTTATTTCAACATTTAGTTGACACTAGAGTTAAAGATGAAGCCATAGATTATTTAGAGTTTGGAGTTTTTACAGGTAACTCTTTTAGATGGTGGATGGATAAATCTAGCAATTCTGATTCTCGATTTTATGGTTTTGATACTTTTAGTGGTTTACCAGAAGATTGGGGACCATTTAAAAAAGGAGATATGTCTGGTGGAGAAATTCCAACTATAGATGGAAATAGACATCAGTTTTATGAAGGTGTTTTTCAAAAAACTTTATTCGACTTTTTAGCTAACTACAAATCAGACAAGAAAAAGGTTTTACATTTTGATGCTGATTTATATTCGTCAACCCTTTTTGTATTAACTACTATTTCTCCATACCTTAAAAAAGGAGATATTTTAATGTTTGATGAGTTTAATGTTCCGATGCACGAATACAAAGCACTTAAAGAATGGTCAGAATCGTTTTATATTGATTACAATGTAATTGGCGAAGTAAACAATTACTATCAGGTTGCTATTGAGATAAAGTAAGTTGGCTTGGAGATTTCGGGTCAAGCCCGCAATAACGAAGGTTTAGAAATTCAGTAACTCTTCTTGTGCTTTATCATAATCTTCAGGAATTCCGATATCAATAAAATATCCTTCATCAATAAATCCTTCTAGTTGCTTTTGGCTGCAATATTTTTCAAAGTAATCTTGTTCCATCGAGAATTGAGCAGGATAATCTAATCCTTCAAAAAGATTGGTTTTCATCAGATAAATTCCCCCATTAATCACACCCTCTTTACAAAACTGTTTTTCAGCAAAATTGGTAATTCTTAAATTATCATTAACCTCAACGGCTCCATAACGATCAAATTCTGTTAGTGGTTTTAAAGCTAATGTAACTTCAGGGTTGTTCTCTGCATGCTGCTTTGCCATCAACTCAATATCAACATCAAAAAAAGTATCTCCATTAAACACAAATACATTTTCTGTTTTTACTTGTTCTAACGCTTGTTTTATTGCTCCTCCTGTTCCTAAAGGAGAATTTTCAATAACATATTCAATTTTACAGCCCATGTATGATGAACCAAAGTAATCCATAATTACTTTATGTTGATGCCCTACTGCTAAATAAAATTTAGAAATTCCTTTCATCAACAAATCATCCAACAATATTTGTAAAAATGGAACATCATTTATCGGAGCCATTGGTTTAGGCACATCCTGCACAGTTGTTAATCGAGTACCAAAACCTCCTGCTAATATAATTGCTTCGTTAGTCATTTTGATGTCCAAGTCATTAATCCTTCTGTAGTAAAATGATATTTACAAACTTCTCCGCCAAATTTACCCAAAGCATTTACAACATTATATCGGGTATTTTTTGGGCAATAAAAGAAGAAAAAACCACCACCACCTGCTCCAGAAATTTTACCGCCAACAGCACCTTTACTTTTTGCTATTTCGTAAATTTCATCAATTTCTGGATTAGTAATTCCTTCAGCTAAATTCTTTTTAAATTTCCAACCAAAATCTAAAATCTCTCCTATTTCATTTAAATTTCCTCTAAGCATAACCTCTTTCATTCTAAAAGCTTGCTCTTTTAATTTATCCATTGCCTCAATAGAAGAGGCTTTGTTGCTTTTTATGTTGCTGGTTTGTTTTTCTATAATTTCGGCAGAAACTCTACTAGTTGCAGTATTGTATAACACTAAATTATTTTCTAACTCAAAAAGTATTTCTTTATTAATTCTTAGCGGGTTTACAATTACTTTGTTGTTTTCAGAAAATTCCATAAAATTTACGCCACCAAAAGTTGCCGCATATTGATCTTGTTTTCCTCCAGCCATCATCAAATCTTCACGTTCAATTTCGTAGGCCAATCTGGCAATATCATATTCACCCAATGGTAATTTTAACCATTCTACAAAAGCACCAATTATAGCAACTACCATTGTTGATGAAGTTCCTAAACCAGAACCTGCTGGTGCATCAGAATAGGTTGTTAAATTAAACGAAAGTGGTTCTTTAGAAAACTGCTTTACAATTCTGTTGTAAACTCCTTTGTGTAAATCTAATAGCCCATTTATTTTTATATTTGATGAAGAATCAGTTTCAAAAAACTCGTCTCTATCTTCAGCTTTAAAAACTATTTTGCCATCTGTTCTTTCAGAAATACTAGCATAAGAGTACAAACTTATTGTTGCATTTAAAATTGCTCCACCATAATCATCAGAATACGGGCTTACATCTGTACCACCTCCTGCTAAACCTAACCGTAATGGTGCTCTACTTCTATACATAAATAATTTTAAAATGGAAAGATAACTAATTTCTTAGCGCACTTTAACTAAAAAATGAAATTATCCTAAATTGTGAGATTGCGAATCTGATTTGCAATGATGTTTCTTTATTATTTTGTTTGTTGATACAAAAGATTGATGCTTTCTATCATTTTAGACCAAGCATATTTCTTCTTCTCATCCTTTACACCTCCAACAAATTCATCATATCTATTGTTATCATAAAAATTTACCAAAGCATTGGCAACTTCTTTTTCATCTGGAATGGTAACATACCCCACTTTATTGTGCGGAACAATTTCTTTTAAACCTCCTACATCTGTAACTAGCATAGGCTTTTCAAAATGATAGGCAATTTGTGTTACTCCGCTTTGAGTAGCATGTTTATAGGGTTGTACAATAATATCTGCAGCACAAAAATAATTAACCACTTCTTCATCAGGAACAAACTTTGTTGCTAAAACTACTGCATCATGTAATTGATGTTTTTCTATCAAATCCATATAAATAGTATTGTCTTCATAAAACTCTCCAGCAACAATTAATTTGAGCTTACCATTATTTAATCGCTTATCAGCAAACGCTTTTAACAAAATATCTAACCCTTTATATTGGCGGATAATTCCAAAAAACAACATGTATTGATATTGATTATCTAGCTTTAAAGCATGTAACGCTTCTGCTCTGGTTTTTGCTTTTCCGAAGTTATCATATAATGGGTGTGGTGATAAGATTTTAGGTTTGTGTGCATCAAATGTTTTTAAATCATCTAACACGCTTTGCGACATGGCTATAAAAGCATCAACACTTTTTACAAAGTATTTATTTAAAATATTATCTCCAATTCTTTTTTCGTGCGGAATAATATTGTCAACTACAACGATTACTTTAGTGTGATTGTTTTTTCTAATTCTTCTGGCAATTGTTCCTAAACACGGCCCCATAAAAGGAATCCAGTATTTAAAAATTACAATGTCAGGTTTTTCTTTTTTAATCTTATTCCCAACTTTTATCCAATTAAAAGGATTAATAGAATTTAATTCTTCTGTAATATCTAAATCGGTTGGTTTTGGGCTTGAAGAATATTGTGTTTCTCCAGGAAAAAGAATTTTTGGATATTGTAAAGTAAAAGTTCCTATTCTTACTTCATCTTTATTTTCTTTAAACGCTCTGGCTAATCGCTCAATAAAAACTGCTATTCCTCCTCTAAAAGGGTATGCTGTTCCTACTAAAGTTACTTTCATATTAGAGTTATTAGAATATACTTATGAGCATCTTACTCATTAACAATAATTGGTACAGCCAATTAAATTTCTTTTTCTATGTTGTATTGATTTCTTGTTGTTGAAGTTCTAGAAATTAACTCTCCTAAAAACCCTGCAATAAATAACAAAGATCCAATTATCATAGTTGTTAGTGCTAAATAGAACTCTGCTCTATCGGCAATTAATCTAGCTCCTGTATCAATAAACAATTTATTAACTCCTAACCATAATGAAATTAAAAAACCTACTGCAAACATTACTGTACCTAAAGAACCAAATAAATGCATGGGTCTTTTACCAAATTTTGAAATAAAAGTGATTGATAATAAATCTAAAAATCCATTAATAAAACGCTCTAAACCAAATTTAGTAACTCCGTATTTTCTTTCTTGATGCTCCACCACTTTTTCTGTAATCTTAGAAAAACCTGCCCATTTTGCTAATACAGGAATATATCGGTGCATTTCACCATAAACCTCTACCGTTTTTACAACATTTTTACGATAAGCTTTTAAGCCACAGTTAAAATCGTGCAAATTATTAATGCCCGACATTTTTCGAGTAGCATAATTAAAAAGCTTGGTAGGTATAGTTTTAGATAGCGGATCGTAACGTTTCTTTTTCCATCCAGAAACCAAATCCCAACCTTCTTCGGTAACCATTCGGTACATTTCTGGTAATTCTTCAGGACTATCCTGCAAATCGGCATCCATAGTAAATACAACATTACCAACAGCAGCTTCAAAACCAACATTTAAACCAGCTGATTTTCCGTAATTACGTCTAAACTTAATTCCTTTTATGTTTGAATTTTGAGCTTGTAATTCCTCAATAATTTTCCAAGAACTGTCTGTACTTCCATCATCCACATAAATAATTTCATAAACAAAATTATTATCGTGCATTACTTTACCTATCCAATCTGTTAATTCCTTTAAAGATTCCTCCTCATTTAACAGTGGTATTACTATTGATATGTCTAATTCTTGATTCATTACCGCCAAAGATAGTGAAGTTGTTTAAAAAAGAATAATTTTTTAAGGTGCTTTAACAAATAATTAAAAGATAATTCTAATTTTGCAGCGGGCAAGTCTTATACGACCAGCTCCTTCTGAACTTCCCCAGGCTGGGAACAGAGCAAGGATAGGAGGTTGAGCGGTGCGATGTAAGTAGCTTGCCCACTTTTTTACTCTACATATTCTTTAAATCAATTTTAAACTCCAAAAAAATATTGGTTCTTCCTCTTTTTTAGGAGGTAAATCCATTACTTAATTTACAGTGAGATTGCTTCAAATTATAGCTTTAACGCTTATAATTTGAAGCAATGACATACCTGAATTTTATTCTTTTATTGATTTCCCTTCAAACTCCAAAGGAGAATTTATAGTGGGCACCAACCTATCTAGTTCATAAATATTTTTATACCCATAACCATACAGGTTAATAAATGTTGGAATATTCAAGGCTAACGCAACCATTTTACGTGCAAAATACCGCTCATCTTTATCTAAATTATTATTGCAATAAATTAGAATTTTGGTGTCTTTTGATGGAATTACTTTTGCCAATTTACCTACAGAGAAATCAGAAAAATTTAGATGTACAGCTCCTTTTACATGTTTCATGTCATACATTTCTTTAGATCTGGTATCCAAAACAATTACTTCTTTTTCTTTAGCATACTTCATAAAATCCTCTAAAGAAATCAAGCGTTTTTCGCGGAATTTCTCTACCTCAGAAGTTAGTTTTGAGAATTCAGAATAATTAATATCAGATTTTGGATATTGAGTTGGTGCTTTTGGCTGAGCCATTATTGTTGTACTTAAAAGTACAGCCAATATTAAAATTGAATTTTTCATATTGTTTTGATTTAGTTATTATTAATAAGTTGATTAACGAGGAACAATTTTAAACTGAGCTTGAATTTCATACCTCAACTTTATAGGTTTCATATTCAAATCATTTTCTCCTTTGGGTGATGCGCTTGCATGTGCTGAAGGCATACTAACCGAAGAATTTGAAATAGCATTCAACCCTCCATTATTAATTGTGGTAGAACCTCCATAACCTCCACCCCAACCATAATACGGATGATAATAAGGTAAACCTCCATGGTGTGTTGTGGTTTTAGAACCCTTAGAATCCGATAACTCTTGTACCGTTAAAACAACACCACATTTCTCTCCTAACGATTCTAACAAATAATTTGCTTTTTCTTTAGCAGCTTTCATTGCTTCTTGCTTAACCATTTTGCGGTGCTCTTGAATTTTATCATTTTTAGAGCCGTTTAATAAAATATTAATAATCCCTTCTTTTTTTATCGATTGCTCTTTTAGTTGATCAATAATTTCATTTAGCTGCTTACTCGATTTCACTTTAACAGTCATTTTTTTCTGCACCAAATAATTGTTGTAATCATACCAATAATGCCAATAGTTCCATCCGTGTCTCCACGATTGAGCGGTGTGTACCGTTATGTTATTATTAGAAATACCTACATTATTAATTGCTTTAATTATTTCTTTTTCAATTTTTTGAATGCTTTTTTTTGATTTATGAAGATGACTAAACCAATACTCACGATAAGAAATATCAACTAATATTTCATCTGGCGGAACCAACATATCTGCACTACCCGTTACAGTAATTACACGTTCCTGATTATTGGTGTTTTGATTGCTATTTGGCGATTTAAAAGCAACCAATGCCAACACTCCTACAATTAAATAAATGGGGTTTATTTTTAAATTTTTCATTGTTTTATTTTTAAGGTTATTACTCTTTTTCGAATGTGAAATTTTTAGTTTTTGCTTGTGTATGTATCGCATTTATCATTGCTACATCTAATGAAGACTCATTCTTTTCCCCAGCCGCTTTCTTTTTCTCGGCAACAAATTTTCTTCGCTTAATACTTAACTCTTTTATTTGTTTTCCAATTTGAATTCTTTCGCTTGATTTTTTATCTACGTAAGCTTTTCTTTGTGTAACAGTCATTGTTTGCATTTCTTTGGGTAATTGCTCTTTTTTAATTGTAGAAATATCAAAATTTTGTTCCTTGTTAGCATCTACCAAATCCCATTTCGTGTTTTTGTACATTGATGAGTTTTTAGACATTACTCTAGATACTTTATTTTGCTTTCCATATTTTTCTGAATTAGCATCTTCAGATATTTGCATAGCCTTTTTTGAGCGTCCTAAATTGCCATAAGGAACATAAGTATCATTTAAATCTGTGTTTAATTCATCTATTTGATCATCATAAGGAGATTCGATGTAAACAGTTTTACTATTATGAGAAATACTCATGTAATGCCCATTAGCTAAATCAACCCCTTTTTTCCATCCTGTCCTTAATCCTTCATTAAAATCTCCACAAAAAATAGCGTTAATCTTAATTCCTTTTTTACTCGCGTTAGTGCATGCTATAGCAGGATTTACATTTCCTTGATCAAATGGCTCGTTTCCAGCAATAAATAAAAGTTTTAAATCTTCATCACCTGCTCCCCAATCTAATTGGTTGGTTGCTGTTTGGATAACATGTCCACAAAATTCACTTCCACCATTGGTAGTTAAAGCAAATAAATCGGCAGATATTTGATCCAAATCATCTGTTAACGGTGTAACCATTCTTATATATCCTTCTGATGCAGGCAAACCGTCATTACCATATTCATATAAAGCAATTTCTAACTCAGGTTTAATTCCTTCGCACTTTGCTGTTGCCAATTCATTTACAATTTTCCATAATTGAGATTGTGCTTGATTAATTAATCCATTCATACTTCCGCTAGTATCTAACAATAATCCTAACTTAATATGCTTGGCTTGAGGTGGTGTTGGAGGTGTAGCGTTTACGGTATCTGTACAAGCTACTCCAAATACAACTAAAAATAACATGGCTATCGTTCTTTTAAATTTTCTGATGGTTCTAAATGATTTCATAATAAATGGTTTTAAATGATGAATAAGACCACTAAACTACTGGTGATTAAAAGCGTTTTCAACCTAGAATTAGGGAACAGGTCGTTTTATTGAGTAAACCTTCCTTTTGATTGAGGCAAGTAAAAACATAGTCATCAAACACCTTTAAAAACAAGGTTTTTAGACTCTTTTAGAATTAACAAGTCTAAAAGAAGTAGTACATTTATCCATTCTTAACAGAAATTAAATTGATAAAAAGAATAACATATTACACCTTATTATTTGCTTTACTTGTTAGCCAAAACAATCTATTTGGTCAGGAACAAAAGAAAAAAAACAGCTATTCTAAATTTAGAAGTAAAGCATCCGTTTCTAGAGTTAAAGAAGTTGAAGAGAAGCTTAACAAAGCAAAAAAAAGCTTTAAAACACAACCAGAAAATGCCTTAGATTTGGTGCATGATGCACTTTTAATTGCCATTAAAGAAAGTTACACTAAACAAGAAGCTTGGGCATACCAATTACTTGGAAGGTTTAATTTTGAATTGAATGAATACAAACTTTCTTATAAAAATTACATCAAAGCAATAGCAATTTATGAGAAGTTTAACATCTCTTCACACAATCATCCAACCATTTATTATGCTACAGGAAAATCTGCTGAACTAATTAGCGATTACACTAACAGTATTTTATATTACAATAAGTTTTTAAAATTAATTAGCTCTAACACCGATATTGTTAAAGTAAAAACTGCTTTAGGAGATGTTTCTCTTAAAACAAAAGATTTTAAAACGGCTGAAAAATACTATTCTGATGCTTTAAATATTGAAGAAAAACAAGGTAATAAAAACGGTATTGTTATCCTAAATTTAAAACTTGGAGAACTTGAAAAAGAAAAAAATAACACCCCAAAAGCTATTGAATATTATAGAAGTTCACAAAACTCAGCTTTACAAATTAATAACGACCAATTAGTAAACCAAGCATACTCCAACATTTCTGAAATTTATGAAGATGAACAAAATATTGAGCAAGGAATTGAAATTAATCAAGAAGCTTTAAATTACAATCAAGAAAGAAATAACAAATCTGAAGAATCGCAAAACAACATTAATATCGCTAATTTTTTATTGCAACAAGATAAAAATGAAGAAGCTATAACACACCTTAACAACAGTGTTATTATAGCAGAAGAAGTTGGTGATATTGAAAATAAAAGTAAAGCCTTTAAAGCATTATCAAAAGCTTACGACAAAACCGGACAAGAATCTGAAGCCGTAAAAAAATACAAAGAATATCAACTGTTAGAAGACTCTTTATATAATTTAAGAAAAGAACAATTACAGGCTCAAAATAAAAAAGGAGCCATGTTAGAAAATGCTCAAAACAAACTTTCACTTTTAGAAAAAGACAAACAACTGAATGAAAAAACCATTGAAATTTTAAAACAAGAAAGAATTATTCAAGAAGAATTTATAACCCAACAACGCATTTTAACCTACTCGCTTTTGTTTGGAATTTTGATTTTATTAGTTACCGCTTTTTTGGTTTACAGAAGTAATAAAGAAAAAAACAAAGCCAATAAATTACTGGTTTTAAAATCGTTGAGAGCACAAATGAATCCGCATTTTATTTTTAATGCTTTAAATTCTGTTAACAGTTTTATATCAAAAAATGATGAACGTTCTGCCAACAGATATTTAGCAGATTTTTCTCGCTTAATGCGAGATGTTATGGAAAACTCACAAGAAGATTTTATTCCCTTATCTAAAGAAATTGACATTTTAGAAATGTATATTAAATTAGAAAATCATCGTTTTAAAGATAAATTTGATTATGCTTTTGAAGTGGATAAAAACATCAATAAAGAGGATGTTTTAATTCCGCCCATGTTAATACAACCATACATAGAAAATGCTGTTTGGCACGGATTACGTTATAAAAATGAAAAAGGCTTTTTAAAAGTTGCTATCACTCAATCAGAAAAAGATATAATTGTAACTATTGAAGATGATGGAATTGGAAGAAAAAAATCGCAAGAATTAAAAACCGAAAATCAAAAAACACAACAATCTACAGGAATAAAAAACATTGATTCACGCTTAAAAATTATTGGAGATATCTACAAAACAAAATTAGATGTTGTTATTGAAGATGCAGATAAAACAACTCAAACAGGAACCAAAGTAACCGTTAAAATTCATCAAGAAATACAAGAACAATTATGAAAAAACTAAAAGCTGTTATTGTTGAGGATGAAGAAGCCAGTAGAGAAACGCTTAACAACTACATTACAAAATATTGCCCCAATGTAGATGTATTGGCAATGGCAGATGCTGTACAAACAGGCTTAGAGGCTATAAAAAAACATAAACCTGATGTTGTTTTTTTAGATATTGAAATGCCTTATGGCAATGCTTTTGATTTATTAGATGCTTTAGATGAAATTGAATTTGAAATTATTTTTGTTACCGCTTATCGCGATTACGCCATAAAAGCACTCAACCTAAGTGCAGCTTATTATATTTTAAAACCAATTGATATTGATGAGTTAGTAAATGCTGTAGATAAAATTTCTAACAACAAAAAAGAAGGTGATGATAATTTCCATACCAAAATTTTGATGGAAAATATTAAAACCAACACCATACAACATAAAAAAATTGTGTTGCCCCAAATGGATGGTTTTGAGGTGGTAAATGTAAACGATATTATTAGAGTTGAAGCCAATGACAATTACACTAACTTCTATTTAACCAACAGAAAAACACATTTGGTTTCTAAAACTTTAAAACATTTTGATGAGCTTTTAAATGATTTCGATTTTATAAGAATTCATAAATCTCATTTGGTAAACTTACATTACATTACCAAATACATTAAAGGAAAAGGCGGTCAGGTTCGTATGGCAGATGAGAGTGTTGTAGATGTTTCACCAACTCGAAAAAAAGAACTTTTAGCCCGTTTTAAATAGTTTTTTCTTTTTAATATTTGTCTAGCAATTCTCAATGAGTTTACTATATTTGAAAGGAAATAAACCACTATGGATTGAAAATCCATAGTTTTAATTCGCAGACTGAAAGTCTGCTTCGTGAAATGCCTAGTGAAATAATACACAATTGATTCGTGTATTCGTGGCTAAAACATTTATAGAAACTAA
>JBMYXB010000031.1:0-21032 GCA_049608005.1 Vicingaceae bacterium | reverse complement strand
GACAAACCAGTATTGGTTGATTTTTGGGCAGTATGGTGTGGACCATGTAGAATGGTTGGACCAATTGTAGATGAAATACACAACGATTACGAAGGTAAAGCTATCGTTGGTAAAGTTGATGTAGATAACAACCCAGAGGTTGCTTCTAAATTTGGAATTAGAAACATTCCTACAATTTTATTTATGAAAAATGGAGAGATTGTTGACAAGCAAGTTGGAGCTGTACAAAAAGCAACTTTAGCTGAAAAATTAGACGCAATGATGTAAAACCTTTTTTGTCATTTCAACTGGAGTGACAAAGGAACGAAACTGAAGAATCTTTAAGTTTTTAAGCTAACAATTATTAAAAGATACTTCGGTTTTACTTGGTATAACATTCAGATGAAAAATCCAATTCTTTTTAGAATTGGATTTTTTTTATTCATCACATTAGTTCCCCACGAAAGTGGGGAGCCAGGATTAAGACATCAATTTTTTAATTTTAGTAAAACATTTTTCAATACATTAATTCATCCATTTTTTAAATCCTAGATTCCCCGTTTTCACGGGAAACGGAAAGTTGGCTAATTCTAATTTTATAAAATCTAGTTTATTGCTGGTGTGTAAGGTATTGTCATTTTTTCTACTTTAGATGATTTTAAAAGTGATCCAGAAATAATTTGGAAGTTGTTATTTATTTTGAGCACTTCCATATCATACTCATGAATAGAGCAGAGGATAATGTTTTTGTGCCCTCTTAAAACTTTTTCAATATCTTTAATAAATGTAGTGTAGGCCTTGCTACTCATATCTTGTTCACTACCAATATTTCGTCTATAATTCAGATAAAAAGATCCAAAAACAGGTAGAAATGTTTTATTGTTAGGCTTATCATGCCTAAAAGAATAAATGTGCTCAACCATATTTAATGCATCGCCATAAACGCCACCAGAAATTATTGGATGGTGTGAAACTATTATAACTTGTTTGCCATTTGCAGATTCAATGGCATCACTAATCTCGTCTAAAATTTGAACTTTAGTAATGCTTTTACAATCAGAATTTATAGAGATAGTATTGCGATAGGGGTGAAGCCACCATTGTGAGTTAATTCCTATAATTCTTATGTTGTCTCTTATGTCTTTAATAGTAGGTCCAAGACAACTTTTTGTAGGAGTAAATATTTTATGAGCTAGTTTATAGTTAAAACGATTTTCTAAAGCTATAACAGTATCTAAGCCGTTTGTGTTTGATTTATCCCAATCTCTATCACCAGTAACTGCAATTATTTTTCCTTTTTTTTGTTCAACTCTTTTTAGAAAAGCGATCAACGAATCTTTTTTTACTAATTTTTTTTGTCTGATATCTCCTAAAAGCAATAAGGTAAATTCCTTACCATTATTTTGTTTACCAAGAGCTTCTGAAAATTGGCGTAAACGTTTTTCTAGTTTTGGACTTTTTAAGTTTCCAAGCAAGTAAATATCAGAAACTTTAGCATTTCCAATAGTTGAAACTATTGTTAATAAGGAAAGTAGTAGTATGTGCTTTATTGTAAGCAAATTTGCATCCAAAATTAATTAAGATACTTTAGTTTCTATAAATTTTTTAGCCACGAATGCACGAATCAATTGTGTATTATTTCTGTATTTCACTGGGCATTTCACGAAGCAGACTTTTAGTCTGCAAATTAAAATTATGGATTTTCAATCCATAGTGGTTTATTTTACGCTGTATTTTGTATTTAAAAAGACATTTAGTTTGTTAAAAAAGTATAAATATTTGCACATTTGATAGTAATACTATTATATTTGCATTCAATATTTTTATTGATGGAAGGTTTATTATCTAAAATATCAATTCAGGTTAACGATAAAATTTATCTAAAAGATCCTGAATCTAGCGAATTAGGGAAGAGAATTCTTAATTCGGGCATTGATATGATTGATGAGTTAGGTTTTGAAGGTTTTACCTTTAGAAAACTTGCGACAGAGATTAAATCTACTGAAGCATCAATTTACAGATATTTTGAGAGTAAGCATAAGCTGCTACTTTATTTAACATCTTGGTATTGGAGTTGGACCGAATACAAGTTGGTATTTGGATTGGCAAATATTGAGTCTCCTAAAAACCGGCTAACAAAGGCTATACTTTTACTAACTGAAGAGGTAAAAGAAGATAGCGATTTTTCTCATATTAATGAGATAAAATTGAGCCATATAGTAATTTCTGAATCATCAAAAGTTTATTTGAATAAGGTAGTAGATGAAGAAAATAAGGAAGGTGTTTTTTCTGGTTACAAGTTAATTGTTCAACGAGTAACAGATATTATTTTAGAAATAAATCCTACTTACAAATATCCTCACATGTTGGTTTCAACAATTATTGAAGGGAGCCATCATCAACGATTTTTCACAGAGCATTTACCTAAATTAACTGATATTATTAAAGGAGAAGATGCTATTACTTGTTTTTACAATCAATTAATACTTCAAGCAATAAAAAGTGAGTAAAAACCATAAACATATTATCATTTCATTTTTATTGTTGGTGTTTATCAACTTTACATTTGCTATTCAATATATTAATGTTGGTAATAATGGAATATCTATTACTGAACTGGTAGAAGAAGAAGAGGAAAAAGAAATTCATGAACACAATCTTTTAGAATTATTAATGAATAACGTTGTTGCTATATCCTTTAGCGCTATTCAAATAAAAGAAACTGTTATAGAAGCTATTGTTACTGAAGTTTCTACACCTCCACCAGAACTTGCATAATAGCTAAGTAAAACAAAAAAATAAATTTAGATTAATTGGCATTGCTAATTAATAAGCTATTAAAACATCATTAAAATTAAATTGATGTTAAATATTATGTATAATGAGTTCAAATAAAACAGGTTTTTTTTCAAACCTAAAAAATGATTTACCGGCAAGTATTGTCGTATTTTTAGTAGCAATGCCTTTATGTTTAGGTATTGCTTTAGCATCTGGTGCACCACTTTTTTCTGGTGTTATTGCCGGAATTATTGGTGGAACAGTGGTAGCACTCTTAAGTGGTTCTCCTTTAGGGGTTAGTGGCCCGGCTGCAGGATTAGCTGTAATTGTTTTATCTGCAATACAAGAACTTGGAGCTTTCGAAACGTTTCTTTTAGCAGTTGTAGTTGCAGGAATATTTCAATTAATACTAGGGTTTCTTAAGGCTGGAGTTATTGGATATTATTTTCCATCAGCTGTAATAAAAGGAATGTTATCAGGAATTGGAATTATTATTATTCTAAAACAAATACCGCACGCATTTGGTTATGATAAAGATCCTGAAGGAGATTTAGAATTTATGCAACCAGATGGGCAAAATACATTTAGTGAATTGTTTAATATGATTGACTTTATTAGTCCTGGAGCATTAACAATTGCTGTAATTTCGCTAATAATTTTAATTATTTGGGAACAACCTTTTATGAAGAAAGCAGCAGTTTTTAAAATTATTCAAGGGCCTTTAGTTGTTGTTGCTTCAGGAATTGGAATGAACTTAATGTTTCAAGGATCAGAAATGTTTGGTTTAAGATCAGATCAATTGGTTAGTATTCCTGTACCAGATTCTATTAATGGATTTTTTAATCAATTTACGTTTCCAGATTTTACACAATGGAATAATTCTGAGATTTACATTATTGCAATGACTATGGCTGTAGTAGCAAGTTTAGAAACATTGTTGTGTGTTGAAGCTACAGATAAATTGGACCCTAATAAAGGAATTACACCAACAAATAGAGAGTTGAAAGCACAAGGTATCGGAAATATTATTTCTGGTTTAATTGGTGGTTTACCAATTACTCAAGTAATAGTAAGAAGTTCTGCTAACATTCAATCTGGAGGTAAATCAAAAGCGTCTGCATTTTTTCACGGTATTTTATTATTATTATCGGTAATGGCTGTACCAAAGTTGTTAAATTTAATACCACTTTCAAGTTTAGCGGCTATACTTTTTGTAGTAGGATATAAACTAGCAAAACCAGCAGTATTTAAACAAGTTTATAACTTAGGAAAATCTCAATTCATTCCTTTTGTAGTAACTATTTTAGGTATTGTATTTACCGATTTATTAATGGGAATTGGTTTAGGGTTAGCAGTAGCAATATTTCACATACTATATAATAATTTTAAAACACCATATCATTTTAATCCGGAAGAGTACAAGGAAGGAGAACCTATAATTATAGAGTTGTCAGAAGATGTGAGTTTTTTAAATAAAGGTAGTATTTTACAAACATTAAATCATTTACCAGATAATGCAGAAGTGTTTATTGATGGTTCAAAAGCAAAAAAGATACATCCAGATGTAATTGAAATCATTGATGACTTTAAACAAAATGCTAAAGCAAGAAACATTATAATTAATTGTAAAGGGCTAAATGAAGAAGAAGTATTAAATCCAATAAAAGATTTTAAAACAAAAATTATTAAATCTATTTAAAAATAAAAGATATAAGATATGAAAGCACATACAAAAGAAACACAAAATACAATGACTCCAGAGAAAGCATTAGCTTTTCTTAAAGAAGGAAACGCACGTTTTCAAAATAATTTAAAATCGAATAGAAACTTATTAGAACAAGTTAATGATACAAGTGATGGTCAATTTCCTTTTGCTGTAATTTTAAGCTGTATAGATTCTAGGGTTTCTGCCGAACTTGTTTTTGATCAAGGATTAGGTGATATTTTTAGCGTTAGAATTGCAGGAAACTTTATTAATGATGACATATTAGGTAGTATGGAGTTTGGGTGTAAAGTAGCTGGTTCTAAATTAATTGTTGTGTTAGGGCACACCTCTTGTGGAGCTGTAAAAGGAGCTTGCGATAATGTTGAATTAGGTAAGTTAACTGGCATGTTAAACAAGATTAAACCTGCTGTAAACTCTGTTAATGGAGATTATGCAGATAAAAGTTCTAAAAACACAGAGTTTGTACAAGCGGTTTCAGATAAAAATGTGGAGTTAACTGTACAAGCAATTACTGAACAAAGTTCAGTATTAAAAGAAATGGTAGATAATAATGAAATAGCTATTGTTGGAGCAATGTATGATGTTAAATCAGGTGTGGTAACTTTTTAACCCTAGCTAGGATTGTAAAAGTTTAAGAATAGTTTTACACAAAACAAAAGCCTCAACGTAATCAATACGTTGAGGTTTTTTTTGTGGAGTCGGAGGGCTTAGCATTCAAAAAATATTTCTTCTAACTCTTTTCGTTTAACCAATAAATCATTCGTGTACTTTCCATTTCTAGGCACTATTTTGGCTAATTGTTTCGCAACTTTTATTCGGTGTATCTTTTTAGGATGTTGTATTTTTAAGTAATTGATGATTGTTATTACTTTAGGCAAAAAATCATATTTCAAATCATAAGCTGTGTTATGTTTCTTTAATCTTGCTTTCTTCTTTACAATTACACCTTTAACCCCAGTTTCTTTTTCAATAAATCTTTTAATACTTTCTAATATCGATAATTCATTATTATGAAAAGATACAAAAACTGTTTTGTATTTTGAGTTACCAGGATTAGACAATGTTATTGAACCATCCGCATCAAAAAATCCTGATATATAGTTCCAATTCATAAAATTAAAGGTATAAAAAAACCAGCTGCAAATTTTACAGCTGGTTTAATTGTGGAGTCGGAGGGGCACTTTCCCAAATTTTTCAATCTGGCGTGGACTATCTCATCATCCCTATCCCAATAGTTATTGGGGGTTAACGGGAGTTGGGAGCTCTAGCCGGTAATCCGGTAGTCTCTGCACCTTCCCCGCAAATGCGGGGCTTGGCTCACGGTTGGCGTATTCCGATAGCAATCGGAACTTAGCTTTCCCTGAATTCACCCAATTTAAGCGAGGAGATTACTCTCCAAGTCGACCCATGATCGAACCCTCGTCCAAACAAGGAAGCAACAAGCTTTCTACGTGTGTAGTTTTTAATTAATTGTTAGGCTAAAAGCAGGTTAAAAACAACCAACTAAAAGCTTAGTCTTCTAATGTTTTACCGATAAATCGAAGCAGTTTACCTAGCTAGTTCAAAATTATGAAACCAAAATACAACAGTTAATGAACAGAACTATTGAAAGGTTAATGGTCCTGCCGCCTAGCAGCTAGGATAAAGATAATCAGACTGAGTCTGGATTATGCAGCCATTGCGTAGTTATTTTCGCCAATTAGCGATTTGTGAACCGAGATTAACGAGCAAATTCACAACGCTCGACACGCTTACAGGTCAAATTCATCTTGCTGTCAAAACCAAAAACGACCCCATTATTTACAAAGAACACAAAAGTTGATTCAACTTTTAATCTTAACTACAAAGATAGCACAATATTAAGCTCAATTAATTATTTTTACATAAAATAGAATGAGTATGATACAAGTGTTATCATTCTTGATTTAAAGCAGAATGGCAAATAGCGAGTTTTTTGTGTTACATTCTAAAAATAAAAAAAATAAACAGATGAAAATTGGCGTAATAAAAGAAGGAAAAACACCACCAGACGAAAGAGTTCCATTATCTCCTGAGCAATGTAAAGAAATTTCAGAAAAGTATCCTGAAATTAATTTAGTGGTGCAAAAAAGTAACATCCGAAGGTTTAAAGATATAGAATATGCCAATAATGGTTTAAGCTTAGTTGATAATGTTGATGATTGTGATGTTTTACTTGGGGTTAAGGAAGTACCTATGGATATTTTAATACCTAACAAAACGTACTTTTATTTTTCTCATACAACAAAAAAACAGCCTTACAATAGAGAATTATTACAAACAATGTTGGCCAAAAATATTACTATGGTAGATTATGAAGGCTTAACTAATGAAAAAGGCACTAGATTAATTGGCTTTGGTAAATATGCTGGTATTGTAGGTGCATATAATTCGTTTTATACCTTTGGAAAACAAACAGGTAGTTTTGATTTAAAAAGAGCTTACCAATGTGAAGATAGGGCTGAGATGGAAGCAGAGATGAGTAAAATAAAATTGCCTGCCAACTATAAAATAATAACTACTGGTGGTGGAAGAGTTGCTTCAGGAATAACAGAAATTTTAGAAAAATTAAAGATTAAAAGAGTTAGCCCACAAGAATTTTTAGATAATGATTTTAATGAGCCTGTTTATACCCAAGCACAAGTAGATAATTATTATAAAAAAAATGACGGAACAGCTTACACAAGAGAAGATATTTACAATAACCCGCAAGACTACGAAAGAGATTTTATGAAATTTGCTAAAGTTTCTGATATGTACATTTCGGGCCATTTTTGGGATAAAAATGCACCTTATATTTTTACTAGAGAAGATGCAAAATCACCAGAATTTAAAATTAAAACTGTTGGTGATGTAAGCTGCGATATTGATACCGCAGTTGCCAGCACTTTACGACCATCTACCATTGCTGATCCTATTTATGGTTACAACCCAAATACCGAAAAAGAAGTAGCTTTTAATGCAAAAAATGCGATAACTGTTATGGCTGTAGATAACTTACCTTGCGAACTGCCCAAAGATGCTTCGGCTGATTTTGGTAGAGAATTTATTGATAAAATTTTACCACACTTAATTAACGATAAAGAAAATGTTATTGCAAGAGCTACCATTTGTGCTAATGGAGATTTAACTCCCGATCATGAATTTTTAAGAGATTATGTAAACGGAAAATAAAGAAATAGCTTTTCTAAACTACAATCATTTTATAGGATTACTTAGCTAGTTTACTATTAACATTTACTTATTAATATATAATCCAATATTGTATTAGTAGAGCGTTATTACAGATTAATTTTACTTTTATTAAATAGTTTGTGATGAAAAAAATATACTTAACAATAATTATAATAGTTGCAATTGCTTTACAGGCTAATGCACAAGTAGAAAATCATACCATAGGAGTAAGATTAGGAGGTAGTAATTATGGGCCTGGATTTGAAGCCTCTTATCAACATGGTTTAGGAGATGTTAATAGAGCTGAAATAGATTTAGGATGGAGTGGTAACAATGGTTTTGCGTACATGAAATTAACAGGAATGTACCATTGGGTTTGGGAAATAAATGAAAGCTTAAATTGGTATGCCGGACCTGGGCTACAGTTTGTACAAGCTTTTAAAAGTGGTTTAGGTAGTAGTCCTGCAGTTGGTGCAGGTGGCCAGGTTGGTTTAGAATATAATTTTAAAAAATTAGATTTACCTTTAGTAGTAGGCTTAGATACGCGGCCAATGTTTCATTTAGGAAACAACTATTTTGATGCTTTTGGTTGGGGAATAGCTTTAAGTGCTAGATATTCTTTTGAATTATAACAAAATTAAAAGGGAACAATTAATTAAAATTGCTCCCTTTTTGGTTTCAAGTACTAACTAACTTGATGTGAATTAATCTTTAAGCTTAAAGTTAATTGGTAAAGTATATTTTACACTTACGTTTTTTCCTTTGTGCTTACCAGGTGTCCATTTGGGCATTTCTTTTATAACTCGTAGTGCTTCATTATCTAATAAAGTATGAATAGGAGTTTTAACCGCAGCTTCTTTTACAGTTCCTTTAGTATCGATAATAAAACTTACCCATACCAAGCCTTCAATATTTTCTTTAGCAGCTTCTTTAGGATACTTAATGTTTGTTCCTAAATATTTCATTAAAGCTTCTTTTCCACCTTTAAATTCAGGCATAACATCTACTACTTCGTAAACTTTATCATCCTCATTATAAATTTTAGGTATAATATTTTTTGCGTTTACTTTTTGATTGGATGTAGCCATTATAGATAATCCAATAACAGGAATTACTAAAGCGTATTTTAATACACTTAACCGGTTAGATTTTTTTGTTTTCATCATCATAATTCTTTTTTTAATTAATGGTTTTGATTTAAAATTATTTGTTATTACACTGCAATTCACACCAAGCAGTTGAGCAACAAGAACCGATGAATATTCGTTCGCTTTTTCGGAAGCCAACTTATCCGCAATAAATTCGTGATTACTTTTTACAGCATTTAATCCTATCCATAAAAAGGGGTTCCACCAAAGTAAAATTTTACTTATTTCATAAACAATAATATCTAAAGAATGAATTTGGTTAGAATGTATTTTCTCGTGCAAGTAAATTGCTTTTCTATCCTCATCCATAATTGATTTAGAAACATGAATAAAAGAGAAAAAAGAGAAAGGTTGTATTTCTTTTGGGCTTCCTTTTTTTATTTCAGCAATTGTTTTTAGTGTACTTGTAAGATGAATTAAAAACGTAACTAATAATTTAATTGAAACGAGTGCGTAAAAGAAAATAATGAGATCTTCCCAACTAAAAATAGAAGTATCAGAAAGCGTATTGTTATACTCAAAAACAGGTAGTGTAATATGATACATAGCTGCTTCAGAAACATTAAAATTGATGTAAGGTAAAATAAATGAAATAGGAACAATTAATAATAAATAAATACGATTTGTCTGAAAATTAGTATTGTTTCTAAACATTAAAAAATAGATTAAAAACAATGCTGAAAATATGGTTCCAACTTTTAAGAAGTAAAATAAAGTATCCATGTTATTTCTTTTTAATTTCTTTTAATAATTCATCAATTTGGTTAATGTCCATTTTATTTTCTTTCACAAAAAATGAAAGCATAGACTCTGCCGATCCACCAAAAAAGTTCGACATTAAATTGTTTGTTTTTAAACTTTTGTAATTTTCTTTAGATATAATAGGATGATATTGGTGTGTTTTACCAAAAGCTGTATAGTTAACAAATTCTTTTTTTTCTAATATTCTTACAATGGTAGATACAGTATTGTATGCTGGTTTAGGTTTGGGTAGTTCTTCAATAATTTCTTTAACAAAACATTTATTTTTTTGCCAAATGATAAGCATAATTTGTTCTTCAGCTTTTGTAAGTTCTTTCATCTGTTAAATTTTATGGTTCAAATATATAACTAAATATTTAGTTATACAACTATAAGAATAGTTTTTGGTAGATTTACCACTAAAAATGTGCTTTATTATTTGGTAAGCGGTTATTTGTTGTTGTTAATATTTTCAGTATTCCATAAATCAGAAAACAAAAGAGCTCTAGGGCAGTGTCGGTAAGCTTCATTAACAGTTATTAATAGTCCTTGTATAATTTGTGAAGTTTTATCTGGGTTAAATATTTCATTGCTTAGAGCTAGCTTTTCTATTTCTTCTAATTCTATAAATTGCGTGCTACCATTAACTCTAACCGATTTATTGTTACCTGGAATAAAAAATATTAAACCTGCATTCGGATTAGACTCTATATTTGAAGTGCTTTGCAATAAACGATTTCCTCTAACATCTGGTAAAAATAAAGTTGTATTATTTATAATTTTAATAAAACCAGGTTTCCCACCACGGGGTGATGCGTCACAATTTCCATTTTTATCTGATGTAGATAAAACAGCAAAAGGAGATGATTTGATAAATTTTATCACATCTTCAGTTAAAAAATTCGTAATTTTTTTTTGAGCCCTTTCTGAAGGTTCTCCATGTAAATCTCTTAATTTTTCTACTCTTCTGGTCATAATTATGTGATTTTAACCAAAAGTACTATTATCTATTATTAAATTAAGCAACCTTTTAGTTGCTTAATTGATTTTGTTGTTTACATTTGCAACCAATTAGTTGCTAAACTAAATTATAAACTTTAATTTTATTATTATGAAAGACATTATTACAAGAGAAGAAACAATTAACCATCCAATTGAAAAAGTCTGGAATGCCATATCAAAGGCTGAAGAAATTTCTAAATGGTTTATTAAAGCTGATTTTAAGGCAGAAGCAGGAACACCTTATACTTTTATAGCAAGTGAAGAAAAAGGGTGTATTACCATAAACGGAGAAGTAAAAGAAGCTAATCCATACAAATTAGTTTATACATGGATAGTTGAAGGAACTGATGTGGTTACAACTGTTAAGTGGGAATTAAAACCTGAAGGAGAAGTAACTAAATTACATTTAGAGCATTCTGGTATAGCAAATTACCCTGGAGATGATGCCATTAAAATGTTTGAAAGCTTTAGTGGTGGTTGGCAGGGATGTGTTAATCAATTACAAGATTATTTAAAGAATTAATGCCAGACAAGATTGATAAGATTTTTAAAGCAATTGCAGACCCTACTAGACGTGAGATTTTACACGCTCTTGTAGTGGCTAGTGTTGCCTTACCGATAACTGAAATTTCGGCAAAGTTTGATATATCCAGACAAGGAATTACTAAGCACATTAAAATTTTAGAAGACGCTGATTTAATAGCATTAACAAAAAAAGGCAGAAAAAGTTTAATAATTCCAAACCCTAAAACATTAAAAACTGTAAGTGATTGGTTAAAATTTTACGAAAGCTTTTGGGATGATAAACTTAAGGGCTTAGTTAACTATTTAGATACTAATAAATAAGAGCATTAATAATTAATATTTTATCAGATGTTTTTAATAATTTGGCGGCTTATTAATAATTAAATAAAATGATGAAAACAAAATTAACAATTGCAATGTTAGCTTTAAGTTTTGTTGCAATTTCTTGTGGTAACACTAATGAAACAACAGAAACTAGCGAAGCTAAATTAGAAGAAACAACAGAATTAGGAAACAAATTAGATGAACTTAATGTAGAAATTGAAGCAATTGAAGCAGCTGATGCAGAAGTTGATGAAACAATTAACGAATTAGATCAAATTTAACAATTAGTAGAGATGAAAAAAAATATATTACTACTTGCACTTTCTGTTGTAAGTTTAGGAGCATTTGCTCAAGGTTTAGGAGATATTAAAAATGCTGCAAAAGATGTAGATGCAGCTAAAGAAACTGCACAAAAAGCGGTTGATGAAAAAGTTACTGAAGCATCTAAAGGTAAAGCTGAAGAATTAAAAGAAAAAGCTGCTGAAGCAATTAATGTTGATGCTAGTACTGTAGATGCAGCTACCAATGTAGTATCTGATGTTGCAGGAGATGCTGTTAAAAATGCTGCTACAGAAAAAGCTGCAAAGATTAAAGAGGCAGCAGAAGCAAAATTAGCTGATATGAAAGCTAAAAGAGCTGAAAAGCTTGCTAATGCAAGTAAAGATGCTGAAAAATTAGATGCATACAACGCTGAACTTAATGCAGAATTAGAAGAAAAAGAAGCATTAAAAGGAGAAAAAAGAGCTGCCTTATTAACTAAGATAACTACTTTAGGATCTAAAATTGCTGCTGCCGAATCTAAATTAGGTTTGTTAGAAAAAACAGGAATTGATCCTGCGGAATTACTACAAAAAACTGCAGTAGTAAATGGAGCTAAAGAAAAATTAGCCGCATTAACTTCTGCTTTTAACTAAGGCAAGAGTTAATTTATAATTGCTAAAATCAAAAAAAATCCTCTCGAATTTAATTCGAGAGGATTTTTTTATTGCCTTTTTTAAACTTATTTTTTCTTCTTTTTCTTTTTGTTTGCCAATAAAACAAAAGAGGTAGCTTTAAATCGATTATCATTAAATGCTCCTTTTATTGTAGCTTTTCTAATTGTTTGGCACATTCCTCCTTCAGGGTCGTGCTCATCTCCATGGTCTTGAAGAGAACTTCCATCTACCCAATATTTTTTGCCAGCATATTGTATCGCTAATGCACAACCTTTATCCGATGGCATATCAAAATTACAGCTTCCACAAGAGGCTAATACTTTATACGATTTTTCTTTTTGTTGAGCTTTTACATTACTTGATACAAGTAAAATGCTAAGAATTAAGATTAAATTTTTCATAATTCAAATTTACCAAAAATCATTCCAATCTGGTTAATGATATAAATTAAATTTGTAATTCGCATAGATTTCTCTTTTAACCGAATATCTGCCACAGTTTACCTAATAAACATTTTAATACGATTGTAGTGCTAATATTTTTGATCTAAAATTATTTATAAACAAAGCTTGTAACATTTTTAAGGGTGAACGCGTCACAATAAAAAGTGCAAGTTTAAAACTTTTAATTATGAAAACATTAACACTAGTATTAGCAATTTTAGGATCAAGTATGTTTAGCTTTTGTGCCGCTAAAGATAATTTAGATATTGAAAATGAATTAAAAAAAGTAGTAAAATTTGAACAAAACCAGCTTCAGATTAAACAAAATAAAACAGCTTTTGTAAGGGTTAGTTTTAAATTTAATAAAGCAGGTAAAATAGAAATTATAAATATTAATTATTCTGATGAAAATGTTAAATCTCAATTAATTAATAAACTTTCAGAAATTAAAATAAAAGAAAATCAAAAAAATGATAAAGTATATTATTACAATTTTAAATTTAAAAAGATGTAGTAATAATCTGAATTCAATTATTATTTAGGGTTCAGTACCAATATAATAAAGTTAGTTTTAGTTAGTAAGAGGGTCTTAGTTTATGCTAAGGCTCTTTTTGTTTTGTTACTTTTACAGTTAATGACACAGGTTTTAAAAGTAAGTTCTAATATTAAATCATTTTTAAATGAAAAGGTAATTCAATACAATCAACCAAATTTTATTGAACCAGATCCTATATCTATTCCGCACCAATTTAACTTAAAAGAAGATATTGAAATTGCTGGTTTTTTGGCAGCAACTATAGCTTGGGGAAATAGAAAAATGATTGTTAAAAATGCCAATAAAATGGTACAGTTAATGGGTAATTCTCCTTTCGATTTTGTGATGGATCATAACATAAACCAGTTAAAAAGATTAGAAGGTTTTGTGCATAGAACCTTTAATGCAGCAGATTTTAAATATTTTATAAGAGCACTCCAAAATATTTACACACATCATAATGGGATGGAAAGTGTGTTTGCAAAAAATCAAACTAGAACATCTATTCAACCAGCAATACATCAATTTAAGCAGGTGTTTTTTTCGATAGATCATCCTCAAAGAACCCAAAAACATGTAAGCGATCCATTTAAAAAATCTGCTGCAAAAAAAATAAATATGTTTTTACGTTGGATGGTAAGAAACGATAATACAGGGGTTGATTTTGGATTGTGGAAATCTATTTCTCCAGCAATTCTTTCTTGTCCGTTAGATGTGCATTCGGGTAATGTTGCTCGGAAATTAGGTTTGCTACATCGAAAACAAAACGATAGTAAAGCTGTTGCTGAATTAGATGAAAGTTTAAGAGTTTTAGATGCTAAAGACCCTGTAAAATATGATTTTGCTCTTTTTGGTTTAGGAGTTTTTGAAGGTTTTTAATCCTTTGCTAAAGCATCAAACTCAGCTTCTTTTTTTATAAACCAAGCCATCATTGCATCTGGAGATTTCATTAACTCCATCATTTTATTCATTGCTTCAATATGAGGGGCATCTTTAGCATGAAACATTGCTGTGCCATGTGCTTTACTTAATTCTGCCATTTCTTCAAAAGTGTTGGCACTAAATTTTTTATTACAAGCTCCGCCTAATTGTTTGCAAGTCATTGTTTTCATAATCGTAATTTTAATAAATGAGGTTAGAGGTTGTTTTTATATCTTTAATACTGTCTATTAAATATTCAATTTCTTTAGCCCCATTATAAGCTTGAAAAGAAATACGAATATATGTTGAATTATTTAATTTGAATACAGGAATTTCTATTTTGTATTTTTCAAATAGAAGGTCATGCAATGCAATATGATCTGAGGTATTTATTGGAATACTACAAATCTGTCCTAAAAACTGATCTGTAACTGGAGATATAAGTTGAGTTTCTAATTCGTTAGCAACAATAGGAGAGTAGTGTTTTAATAATTTTCTGCATACTGCTTTCTTGGTTTCCCAATCGTTTTCTTTAAAAAACAGTATAGCTTTTGGAATGGTTAAGAATGCCGAAAAATCTCTTGTTCCTTGATATTGATGATAATCTTGAAATTGAGATGCTGAAGGAAATTCAGTATCATATCCCCATGAAATAACTAATGGATCAAACTGATTTTGGAAAGCTTTAGAAACGTATAAAAAAGAGCTTCCTTTTGGTGTAAGCATCCATTTATGACAGGCTCCAGTATATATGTCTGCTTTCAGTTCTCTTAAATTCAAAGGAATATGGTTAGGAACATGTGCTCCGTCAATAATGGTTGTTAACCCTAGCTCTTTTGCTTTATCGCAAATTTCTTTAGCAGGAAATATTAATGCTGTGGAACTGGTTATTTGTGAAAGGAAAATATATTTGGTTTTAGTTGTAAAACCAGCCCAGAACTGTTTTAAAAATTCTTCTTTAGATTGTATTGGTAGCTTTATGTTTTGCTGCACATACTTAGCTCCATTTTTAGCACAATAATATTTCCAAGTTTTATCAATTGCACCATATTCTTGGTTAGTGGTGAGTACTTCATCACCTTTGTTTAGATTTATCCCTTTTATTACCGTATTCATGGCTGTAGTAGGATTGGGTACATATATTAAATCATCCCAGTCACAATTAATAAAACCACCTAAAGCTTGTTTAGAAATTTTAAGTTGTGTTTCTCCAACTTTAGTAATAAATTGTACTGGACTTTGTTCTAATTCTAATTGCCATTTCTGATAATCTTCAAAAATTAGTTTAGGACAAGCTCCAAAACCACCATGGTTTAAATAGGTAAGTTTTGGGTCAAGTAAAAATTTATTTTTCATATTGTTTAATTAATGATTTTTAACTTCTTTTTTTAATAGCTTAGTAGCAGCAATACCAGCTAATGTAGCCAATAAAAAAGCAGGAGCAAGTTCACCTAGTTTATCAAAATAAACACCAACAGAATCTATTGCGGTAAATCCAAATTTAAAAAGCGGTACAGATAAAAAACCTGTTATCATAGATGCAATGGCTCCTTTTTCTGAAAAATCTTTCCAAAAAATAGATAAAATAATAGTAGGGCAGAAGGTAGCTGCAATTCCCGACCATCCAAAAATGGCAAACCAAAAAATAGTTCTATCAGGAGAACTAACAGCAATAATTAATGCTAAACCTAAAGCCAATAACGCTAAACTTAATGTAATAACTCTAGCTATTTTTGCCATTTGTTTTTCTGTTTTATTGGGTTTGAAAATTTGTTGGTAAAAATCTCTCGAAATGGCACTAGAAGCTACAATCAATAAAGAATCTATGGTTGACATAATTGCAGAAAGCACTGCGGCAATATAAATTCCAATTAAAGATAAAGGCATTACTTTTTCTACCAAGAGAGGTAAAACATTTTGTGCACCGTTTCCTAAAATACTTTCTGGTGTTTGCCCAACTTCTGTTAATAGGTGTCTTCCGTAAATTCCAATTAGCACGGCACAAGAATCGGTAATGATTGTGAATACAATGGCAACCCACCTGCCTTTTTTAATTTCGCTAGTATCTTTAATAGACATAAAACGGATAAACAGTTGTGGTGATCCCATAAAACCTAAACCAATAGCGCAATATCCCAAAATGGTAAAAAAGTTAAGTGTGTTAAAGCCACCTTCTCCCCATATATTTAAAAAGTCAGCATCTAAGGCTACTAAATCCTGAGAAACTGTTATAGTTGGTTCTATTGCAAAGTAGGCAACTATGGGCAGTAAAACCAATCCTAATAACATTACAATTCCTTGAAATAAATCTGACCAAACAACTGCAACAAAACCTCCAGTAAAAATATAGGCTAGCACAATAAAGAAACCTAAAATAGCTCCAGTAAAGTAGTTCCATCCTAAAAAGGATTCAAAAGCAGATCCGGTAGCATCTATTTGAGCACTTACGTAGATGATTACAAAAACCGATAAAGCTGTGGCAGCTATTATTCTTAGCGTATTGCTAGAAGCATTAAATCTGCTTACTAAATAATCGGGTATTGTAATAGAGTTATATTTATCGGAGAGTTCTTTAAAGCGTTCTGCCATAAAAAACCAAGCGATAGAAACGCCTAAAACTTCACCTAACACCACCCAAAATGCCGAAGCACCTACCATAGCTCCCAAACCTGTTAGCCCTAATAATAGCCAGGCAGATTCGCCTGTTGCTCGTGATGAAAAGGCTACTGCCCAAAAACCTAATTTTTTACCTCCAACATAATAATCCTTAATGTCTTTTACTTTTTTAGAGGCCAAATAGCCTATCAAAAAAAGAATTCCGAAATAGATAAAAAGAATAACGTATTTGGTAGCCATAAATCAAGTTTGTTAGGTTTACTAAACTACAAAATTTTAAAAGGTTATCCTAAAATCAATTGAGAACCAAATTTAGGTATGAAATTTATTGAATCTTAACTGGCAAAAGTCTGTAAGTCAGAAAGCTTTTTGTAAACTCCAGATTGAGCAAGTAGTTCAGAGTGTGTGCCACGTTCAACAATGTTTCCTTTTTGCATAACCAAAATTTCATCAGCATGCTGTATGGTAGAAAGTCGGTGAGCAATAACGATAGAAGTTCTGTTTTGCATTAGTTTAAATAAAGCATCTTGTACCAATTTTTCTGATTCGGTATCCAATGCAGATGTTGCTTCATCTAAAATTAAAATAGGAGGGTTTTTTAAAACAGCTCTAGCAATACTTAATCGTTGTCTTTGTCCACCAGATAATTTACCACCTCTATCGCCAATACTGGTTTCGTAACCATTTTCCATTTCCATAATAAAATGGTGGGCATTGGCAATTTTAGCAGCTTCAATAACTTGTTCTTTAGTAAAGTTATCTGTACCTAAAGCTATATTATTGATGATGGTGTCATTAAACAAAATAGATTCTTGCGTTACAATTCCCATTAATCCGCGTAAGTTTTTTAAACCAATTTCTTTAATATTAATGCCATCAATTAAGATTTCTCCTTTTTGTATATCGTAAAAGCGAGGTAGTAAATCTGCAAAGGTTGATTTTCCTCCACCAGATTCTCCAACTAAAGCAATGGTTTTTCCTTTTTGGATGGTAACATTTACGTTATCTAAAACAGTATTGGAATCATATCCAAACTCAACATATTTGTAAGTTATTGCAATAGAAAAATCATTTACTATTTTAGGCTTAGAAATATCCGAAATATCATTTTTAGCTTGTAAAACTTCTTCTAATCTATCTGCCGAAGCAGCACCTTTTAAAACAATTGCATAAGCGGTAGAAAAAGCTTTAACAGGAGTTAATAATCGAGCAAATAAAATAATGTAGGCCATAAATTCACTTCCACTAAAAGCATCTTTTTGATCGGGAGGAGTTTCTAAAACAAGGTTACCTCCATAATAAACTAAAACAAGCATAACAGCAATACCCATAAACTCACTAATTGGAGCGGCAGCATCTCTTTTTCTTCCCATTTTTAGGGTTAATTTAGTATGTGATTCGTTTATTGAATTAAATTTATTTTTAATGTGATTTTCGGCATTAAAGGCTTTAATAATTCTTAAGCCTCCTAAAGTTTCTTCTATACTCGACAAAATATTTCCTACCATTTCTTGTACTTGGGTAGATGATTTTCTTAAACTTTTACCTAGCTGGCCAATAACTAACCCACTAATAGGTAATAAAATCATAGCAAAAATGGTAAGTTCAGCATTCATTATTATTAAGGTAGAAACATACAGGATTACTGCTATTGGTTCTCTAAACATTAATTCTAAAGAATTTAAAATTGACCATTCAACCTCTTGCACATCCGCAGTCATCCGAGCCATAATGTCGCCCTTTTTTTGTTCCGAATAATAGGATAAAGGAAGTTCTAATGTTTTTTTATGAATTTTTTGCCTTAAATCTCTAACAACACCAGTTCTTAAAACTGAGATGTAAAAAAGGGCAGCATATCTAAAAATATTTTTAAGCAGTGTAAAAAGTCCTACTACAACACAAACAAAAAGTAGCATAGAAGCTTTGTCATTGTCCACAATGTATTGTTGCATTGTAAAGTTAAAGTAATCTGCAGCAAAATCTTTTGTAAATGCAAATGTTGGTTCTACTGTAACAATTTCTGTTTCTTGGTTAAATAATAAATTTAACAAAGGAATAAAAAGCATTAATGAAAGTAGCTCGAAAATAATCGATAAAATATTACAAAATATATTAATGAAGCCATACTTTTTATAGTTAGCTGCATACTTTAATATTTTTGCGAAACTTTTCATAGTTCTTTTTTATCATTCATGTCATTCCGATTGTATTCCGACTTTTTCAGTCGGAAGGAACAGAGGAATCTTTTGAATCTATAGGAATAAAGTAAAAAGATACCTCCGCTTCGGTCGGTATGACAAATAAGTTAAAACATCTCCACTCCAGTAAAATTATAAGGAGTAATCAATTTTAATTCAGCTTTAATTGCATCATTAACGTTTAAACCATCAATAAAATTTGATATTGATTCACCATTTATTTTTTCGTTGGTTCTTGTTAACTCTTTTAATGCCTCATAAGGTTTTGGATAACCTTCTCTTCTTAAAACGGTTTGTATTGCTTCTGCAGCAACTACCCAGTTGTTTTCTAAATCGGCTTTAATTTTAGCTTCATTAATCAACAATTTATTCATTCCTTTTATTAAAGAGGTAAGGGCTAATAAAGAATGTCCAATTGGTACACCAACATTACGTAAAACGGTAGAATCTGTTAAATCACGTTGTAAACGAGATATAGGCAGTTTGGCAGAAAGATGCTCAAATAAAGCATTTGCAATTCCTAAATTTCCTTCAGAATTTTCAAAATCAATAGGGTTTACTTTATGTGGCATTGCCGAAGAACCTATTTCTCCTTTTTTAATTTTTTGTTTAAAATAATCCATAGAAACGTAAGTCCAAACATCTCTATCTAAATCAATTAAAATAGTGTTGATTCTTTTTAAACCATCAAAAAGTGCTGCTAAATTATCGTAATGCTCAATTTGTGTTGTTGTTTGAGAACGATCTAATCCTAAGCCATTGTTTACATAATTGTTTGCAAAATCAATCCAGTTAGTTTCAGGATAAGCAACATGGTGCGCATTTAAGTTACCTGTAGCACCACCAAATTTGGCAGAAAAAGGAACAGCTTTAACCTGAGCAATTTGTTTTTCTAAACGCTCAACAAAAACATAAAACTCTTTACCTAAACGAGTAGGAGAGGCTGGTTGCCCATGTGTTTTAGCTAACATTGGTATGTTTTTCCACTCGTTTGCTTTTTCTTTTAATAAAGCTAAAGCTTCATCAAATAGTGGGTAAAAAACATCGTTTAGTGCTTCTTTTAACGATAATGGAACAGAAGTGTTATTAATATCTTGAGAAGTTAAACCAAAATGAACAAACTCTTGTTGTTCTTTAATTCCTAAAGCGGTAAATTTATCTTTGATAAAATACTCAACTGCTTTAACATCATGATTGGTAGTCTTTTCAATCTCTTTAATGGCTAAAGCATCTTCGTTGGTAAAATTTTCATAAATATTACGAATATCATCGTAAAGCGATTTATCAAAATCAGCTAATTGAGGTAATGGCAACTCGCAAAGTGCAATAAAATATTCTATTTCTACTCTTACTCTGTACTTGATTAAAGCAGCTTCAGAAAAATATGTTCTTAAACTTTTAGTTACTCTACCGTATCTACCGTCTATTGGAGAGATAGCTGTTAATTCTGTTAATTCCATCTGTTAATTTTTGTTAAGGGTACAAAAGTAAGGCTTTTAAGCAAAATATTAGGATGCTTTATTCCGTATATTTGGAAGTAGAGAATAGCTATTAAACCTGTTAGGTTTCAATGATAAAATTTACAATTAACAGCAAAATCTTAACAGGTCTTTAATATTTGTCAGGATTGGTAATAAGTTAAATAAGATGTTAGCAGAAAATTTTTATCACATATACAATAGAGCAAATGGAAAGGAGAGGCTATTTCTTACGAAAGATAATTACTATTATTTTTACAGCAGTTTAAGAAATACGTAGCTCCAATAGCAGAGGTTTATGCATATTGTTTAATTCCTAATCATTTTCATTTTGTGGTTAGGATAAAACCTAAAGAAGAGTTAGAAATATTTTTTAAAGAGAAACTCTCCAAGGGTTTAAAACCTGCGGATAATAGCAAAATACTAACAGGTCTTCAATATTTGTCAGGATTGGTAATAAGTTAAATAAGATGTTAGCAGAAAATTTTTAT
>JBMYXB010000030.1:0-21167 GCA_049608005.1 Vicingaceae bacterium | reverse complement strand
AAAATAAAAGTTGTTTTTTCATGAAATCAAATTTATAGATTATTTAGAAATATCACACTCTAACCCCTATCACACAAACATCATCTACCTGCTCTTCTTCCCCTTTCCAAGTTACAAAAGATTGTTGCAGTTTTTCCTTTTGCTCTTGCATTGGTAAATGTGCAATTGAGGTTAAATAATTTTTAAATGGTCTTACTTTAAATTTCTTTCCTTTTTCTCCACCAAATTGATCCTGAAAACCATCAGTTACCGTATAAATAACATCTCCTTTTTGCATTTCAAATTCACCTCCAACAAACGGTACAGTATCATTATCATGTTTACCTATTGGCATTTTTTCGCCTTTAATCTCAATTAACTCTTCTCCTCTTACAACCCAAATAGGGTTTTGAGCAGCAGTATAACTAAACTTGTTATTCTCAAAATCGAATGCAATTATACTGGCATCCATTCCATCTTTACCACCACCTTCAGAACCATCTTTACTTAAACGTTCAATAATAGTATCTCGGGTATGATTAAAGATATCTGAAGGTTTTACTAATTTATTATCTATTGCTTTTTCTATGGATGATATATTTAAAATACTCATAATGGCTCCTGGAACTCCATGCCCTGTACTATCAGCATTAACTACTGCAAACTGGTTATTAGCTAATTTACCTGCCCAATAAAAATCTCCACTTACCACATCTTTTGGTTGAAAGAAAACAAAATAATCTTTTAAGTTGTTGTTTAATAGCTCATCTGTAGCCAAGAAGCTACGTTGAATCCGCTCTGCATAGTTTATGGAATCTCGTATCTCTCTATGAGCTTCTTCTACCTCATCTCGCTGATGTTCTATAATCATTTTTTGATGTTGAGATTTCTTAAATCGGTTATACATCAAACCACCAAACAAAACCAAAATAGCTAAACCAAAATACAATGCAAAACGTAGCGTTTTTTCTTTGCTTATTTGAGCTTTTTGAGCTTTAATTTTTGATTGTGAAACAATATGAGCTTCAGCAGATTTAATACTATCAGTAATTGCCTGTTTTTCATACCTATACTTATAGGTTTGTTTAATAAGCTCTTTATCATTTTCTAATTTAGAAATACTGTCTTTTATTGCAACACTTTTTTCAAACATTTTTAAAGCATTAGTTTTATCTCCTAGCACTTTATGCACCTTATATAATAAAAATGATGATCGTTCTATCAAGTAATTAATTTCTAAATCATTTGCTAAATTAAATGCTTTTAGCCCACAATCTTTAGCTTTTTTATAAGCCCCTTGTTCAAAATAAATATTTCCTAATTGTGTTAGTGTTTTTGAAGTTTTTTCTTTGCTTTTTATTTCTTCATAAATACTAATTGCCTGATTGCATTTTTTTATTGCTTCTTTATACTTTTTTTGTTTTTTATAAACGAATGATTCATCTCTATAAACACTCGCTATTCCATCTTTATATCCAATTTTCTTTAACAATACTAAACTCTGAGCATACATTTCAAGAGCTTTATTGTAGCTTCCTTTTTCTACTAATAGATCAGCTATATTAGACATACTTTCAGAAATACCACGCTCATGACCAATCTCTTTCCGTATAGCCAAACCTTTTTCAAAATAAATTAAAGCCTCATCATATTCTTTTTGCACTGAATAAAGTATCCCTAAATTTGATAATGAGGAAGCAATTCCTTTTTTATTTCCTAAATCTTCATAAATTTTTAAACATTTAATATAGTTAGTTGCCGATTTAGCATAAACACCTTGATCTTGATATACAATCCCAATATTATAAAGTGTTCTTGCAATATCTAGTTTTTCGCCCTGTTGTTGTCGATATATTAACACTTCGTTTAATAACCCTAACGCTTTTGAATATTGAGAATAATCTCTATAAACTAATGCAATATTTAATTTAGATGTTGCAATACCATCTTCATCACCTTGTTCTTTTTTTAATTCTAAACTTAAGTTATGGTACTCAAGAGCTTTTTCAACTTGACCAGTATTATCATAAATATTAGCCATGTTATTATATGAATTAGCTAAACCTTTATAATCATTTAATTCTTCTCTAATTTTAAGTCCTTTTTCATAATATTTTAAACTTTTAGGATAATCTGTCTGATTATAATAAATCACACCTATATTGCTATAACTATCGGCAATACCTTTTTTATTATCTCTTTCTATTTGAATATTCAATGATTGTTTAAAACACGCTATTGCTTTTTCATTATTACTTAAAACAGCATTAGCTATTCCCTGAGTAGTTAGAGCCGCAGCCATATCACCTTTAATACCTTTTGTTTTTGCGAACAAATATTGTTCCTTAGCTAAAATTATAGCACTATCAGGCTTTTTATATTGATACCCTTTTTTTATTACTTTATGAAAAGCATTTAATCGAATTGTATCATGATTATTTTCATTATTCCAGATTAATTTTAAACTATCTATACTGCCTTGTTGGGCAAAACAATTTGCACCAAAAAACTGGATAAAAACTAAACTTATGATGCAACAATATTTTCTCATGATTTAAATATAAGAAAACAATTCTGAATTAAGAAATTGATTTTAATACCTCAACAATTCAGCAATAGCCTCAGATACTTTATCTCCATTTGGTAATAGCGTTGCCTCTAAAGTAGAATTTAACGGTATTGCAGGAGTATCTATAGAACCGATAATTTCTACAGGAGCATCTAAATCCTTAAAACAATTTTTTTGAATACGAGCAACCAAGCCTAACGAGAATGAGCATTCTATAGATTCTTCAGTTACCACTAATATTTTGTTGTGCTTTTTAGCCGCAGCATACATTGCCTCTTCATCTAAAGGATTTAATGTTCTTAAATCTATAATTTCTACTTGCCCTTTAAATTGTTTTTCTGCAGCTAAACTCCAATAAACACCCATACCGTAAGTAATAATTGCTATCGAATTTTCTTGTTTTGGAGCTGCTAAAACTGTTCTTGCTTTACCAAACGGGATAATATAATCTTGATCAGGTTCTACTGTCATTGCACCTTCTGTGCCTTTAATTTTACTCCAATACAATCCTTTATGTTCTAACATAACAACCGGATTTGGATCATAATAAGCAGCTTTCATTAAGCCTTTTAAATCGGCACCTGTACTTGGATAAGCTACTTTTACACCTCTAATATTGGTAACAATAGATTCTATACTTGAAGAATGGTAAGGCCCACCTGAACCATAAGCTCCAATTGGCACTCTTAAAATCATACTTACAGGCCATTTACCATTAGATAAATAGTAAGACCTTCCAACCTCAGTGAATAACTGGTTTAAACCAGGCCAAATATAATCTGCAAATTGCACCTCAACCAATGGCTTTAAACCTACTGCCGACATACCAACTGTACTTCCTACTATAAATGCTTCTTGTATTGGTGTATTAAACACTCTATCATCTCCAAAAGTTTGAGCCAAAGTTGCTGCCTCCCTAAAAACGCCTCCAATTCTTGCCCCAACATCTTGTCCGTACAACAAACTCTCAGGATGTTTTGCCATAATTTCTCTAATGGCAAACAAAGCAGAATCTACCATAACGGTTTTTTCTTTTCCTGCAGGCTCTCTTTCTCCTTTTTCTTCAGTAACTGGAGTTGGAGCAAAAGCATGAGTTGTTAAATCTTCGGGTTTTGGATCTTCTTCTTTTAAAGCTAATTCATAATCTTTTGCAACTAACTTTTTAGCTTTACTTTCTATCGCTATCAGATCATATTTAGGAACTCCTAAATCCTCTAATGCTTTTTTTAATTTAGGAAATGGATCTTTACTCCAAGCTTCAGCCAATTCTTCTTTATCGTGCCGGTAAAATTCCATACGCACACCAGAAGTATGGTGATTTAATAATGGAACTTTGGCATGTATAATAAATGGTCTTCGCTCTTTACGAACAATCTCTAATACTTCATTAAAGGTTTCATAAGATTCTTTAAAGTTAGTTCCATCAATGGTTCTAACATCCATTCCTTTAAATCCTTTTGCATAATGTGTAATGTCCTGAGCTCTTGTCTCCTCAGCATTTGCTGAAATATCCCACTCATTATCTTGTACTAAATAAATAATTGGCATTTGTTTTAAAACTGCCATCTGAAAAGCTTCAGAAACCTCACCTTCGGTTGTGCTGGCATCTCCTAAACTACAAACTACAACAGGGTTTTCTCCGTTGTAATCTTCTGCCATCCCTAATTTTTCTTTATGCTGAATTCCCATAGCAACACCAGTAGCTGGTATTGCTTGCATACCTGTAGCCGAACTTTGGTGCGGAATTTTTGGCTTATCAGCATCGTTTAAACTCGGGTGAGAATAATACGTTCTTCCTCCAGAAAAAGGGTCGTTTTTTTTGGCTAAAACTTGTAACATTAATTGAAAAGGAGTTATTCCTACCCCCAACAAAATACTATCATCACGATAATAAGGAAAAACAAAATCTTGTGGTTTTAATTGTAATCCACAAGCCAACTGAATAGCTTCGTGCCCTCTTGATGTTGCATGCACGTATTTAGAGCAAACAGCCTTATTTTCTTCGTATAATTCTGTTAACGCTTTTGCGGTACTCATTAAACGAAATGCTTCTAAAGAAACATCTTTCAACACCTTATCTTTCGCTTCAATTATTTCTGCCATCTTTATTTTTTTTGAGAAGATTGTAAAGATAATAAAAAAGCCTTTTCGGATGATGGAATAAAGAAAATCTTCCGTTATTTTTAAATAATCTACCGTTTTAATATCAACTTTTTTGATTATTTACATAATGCTTAATTTTGAAGAACTAAAATCAATGCTGTGAAAAATTACAAATTACTTTTAACGGTTCTCATTCTTTTTATTGGACTAAACTCTAAAGCTCAATCATACAATAATTTTTATGGAGATATTGTAAACAACTACTCTGCTGATACGGTTTATAAATATTTAGTTGAGTTTGAAAGTTTAGGTGTAAAAGAGCACAATACTGCTGCCTTGCAAAACACTTTAGATTGGTTAATTGAAAAATATACCGATTATGGCTATACCGATATACAGATAGATACCTTTAATTATGCAGCAGCAGATGATTACAATTTAATTGTAACAAAACAAGGCAGTGTTTACCCAAATACTTATGTTATTATTGATGGACATTACGACACTAGAGCTGGTACAGGAACAAACGATAATGGTACAGGCATTTCTATTATTTTAGAAGTAGCCAGATTACTTCAAGATATTAACACCGAGTATTCTATAAAATTTATAAACTTTAGTGGCGAAGAGGATGGTTTAATTGGAAGTACTAGTTACGTTAACAATGTTGTAGTACCTACAAACATGGATATAAAAATTGTTTTTAACATTGACGAGGTTGGCGGTATAAATGGCATAGTAAACAACACCATTGTTTGTGAAAGAGACCAGGCTACACCAACTGTTGCCAATGCTGCATCTTATGCTTATACAGATACCTTAGCTACCTGTATAGAACTTTATTCTAACCTATTAACAGAAATCTCTTACGCCTACTCTTCTGATTATATGCCTTTTCAGGCAGAAGAAAAAGTAATTACAGGAATTTACGAAAAAAACGAATCGCCATACAATCACACTCCTAATGATAGCTTATCGCGAATGGACCCTGGTTATGTTTATGAAATTACGCAAGGTACAATAGGTGCAGCTCTTTATTTTTCTGCTGCAAGAGAGTTTGCCGTTGGTATTGATTTGCCCAACTCAAAAGAGAGTTTAATTGAAGTATTTCCTAACCCTACAAAAAATAATTTAATTATCGATTTTAAAGATTTAGAGATTGAAGAAACAACAATTAAAATTTACACTGTTTTAGGAGAACTTATATTAACTCATAAAGTAAAAAGCAAGCAAGAAAAATTAAAACTACAGCATTTAACAAAAGGTATCTATACACTATCTGTTAAGTCACCTAACTATTATCTTACAGAAAAAATTGTTGTTCAATAATTTACTTTAATTCTCTAAAGTGATCTTTAAATGTAAGCTTAAAACTAGCCCCGCTTGCTGTATTGTTAAAGCACTCAATAGTTCCATCAATTTGATCTGTTAATGCTGTAATTATTTCTAACCCTAAAGATTCAGGATACTCTAAGCTAAAATCTTTAGTTAACCCTACCCCATTATCTTCTACAAGTAAAGTAAAAGCATCTTCTTCTTCTGATAATTTTGCAAATAAAGTAGGCTCTTCTATGCCTTCAAAAGCATGTTTTACAGAGTTGGTAATCATTTCAGAAATAATTAACCCTAAAGGTACAGCCACATCTAAACTCATTACCACTTCGGTTGCCTCTACCTTAAAGATTATATGAGGGTTTAAATCCTGTTGTGACCTCATAATTTCCTCTAGGTATGATTTAAAATCTACTCGATTAAATTGTTTGTCTTGATATAATTTTTGATGAATTAAAGCTATTGCTTCTACTCGTCTTCTACTTTCGTTTAAGATTCTTACAACTTCTTCGTTTTCTACATTTCCTCTTTCTAAAGATATTAATGAAGAAATTATTTGCAAGTTATTTTTAACTCGATGATGAATTTCTTTTAATAATAACTCTAAATTTTTATGTTGTCCAATAATTTCCTTATTCCGTGTTTCTAATTCAAGATTAGCGATTATCAAATCCTCATCTTTTTTATTAATAGTTCTACTAAAATACATCATTATAAAAAAAGTGATGCCCGCTGTAGCTGCAACATTTATAAAATTAACATACCCTTCTACATCTTTATCAACCACATAAATTGGAGTTCTATCATGTATAAAAAACCATATTCCAACACTAAAAAAAACTATAGACGAATTAAAAAAGATAACCATCCATGTTTTCCAATTTGAGTTTAAAAAAAACACTATGGGTAATAAAAATAAATAGTAATAAAACCCCATTACTAACCCCAAGTAATAAGAATGAATAGCAACCTCTAAAACAACCGTGCAAGAAACTACCAAACTAATTTGTTTAGGTGTTAACTTCTTTGTTTGTAAAAGAAAAAAATAAGCTAAAAACAAAATAGTACTTATAGCTGGGCTAATCACAACATCAATTGCATTCAAATAAACAAACAATATTGTTAAATAAACATTCGTTAATGTTCCCATCAATAAAGATGGAACCATTACTTGTTTAAATCTGTTTTCAGCTATATTTTCACTCATAAAAGATTTCTAAGGTAGCAATTTGAAGCTTTAAAACAAAAAAAGCCACCTTATAAAAATAAGATGGCTTGTGTTTTTCCTAAGCTGGGTTATTTATTCCCCTTTTTCAATTCTTCGTTTCTTCTATCTCTTTGCATTAAGTTTTCTCTCTTATCTCCTGCCCACCTGCTTCTTTTATTTTTATATAATTGAAATTTAGACAATTGTGCTTTTCTCGGCCAACTGTTATCGTTTAAATTAACATCAGCAGTTTCTAACCAAGGATCCATATCTACACTAGCCACTTCTTTTTTAAAGTAAAATACTTTTGAAACATTTTTATGGTTGGTTTTCCAAATTTCAGCAGGAATTCTAACCTCTTCTGTTGTACCATCTTTAAATGTAAAATTTAAGATAATTGGCATTACCAATCCACCTTTATTTACAAAATCAATGTTATAATAGTTAAAATCTGTTTTTAATATTGCTAAATCTTTGTCGGTTAATTTGGCTAAGTATTTTTCATATTCATTTTGATCTACCAAGGTAGCTTCAAAAGGATTGTACTCGTTATAAAAATCTAAAATTTCTTTATCATGATCGCTATAAACAGGTATTTCTTTATTTCTGGTAACACCAATATGAACTGGTTTAGCAGCTTCTATTTCTTTAGCAATAGCTTTTTCTACCTGAGGATCTTTTGTATCAATTTTAAACCATTCTACATTTTCTATTGCCATATCACAATGATCTGTAGTATAAAACCAACCTCTCCAAAACCAATCTAAATCTACTCCAGAAGCATCCTCCATTGTTCTAAAGAAATCTGCAGGAGTTGGATGTTTAAACTTCCATCTTTCAGCATACGTTTTAAAAGCATAATCAAACAACTCTCTTCCCATAACGGTTTCTCTTAAAATATTAAGCGCTGCAGCTGGTTTTCCGTAAGCGTTATTTCCAAACTGGTGTAACGATTCTGAATTGGTCATAATTGGAGCAATGTATTTTTTATCGCCTTTCATGTAATCCACAATTTTGTGTGCTGGTCCTCTTCTTGATGGGTAATCTCTTTCCCATTCTTGCTCACATAAATACTGCGTAAATGTATTTAAACCTTCATCCATCCAAGTCCATTGTCTTTCATCAGAATTAATAATCATTGGAAAGAAGTTGTGTCCTACCTCGTGAATAATTACTCCTATCATGCCATATTTTGTTCTTTCAGAATAGGTGCCATCTTCATTTGGTCTTCCATAGTTAAAACAAATCATTGGGTATTCCATCCCTATTGCTTTAGTATGAACTGAAATTGCAACCGGATAAGGATAATCACACGTATGTTTTGAGTAAGATTCTATTGTATGAGCAACAACTCTTGTACTGTACTTTTCCCATAAAGGATTTCCTTCTTTAGGGTAATAACTCATTGCTATGGTTGATTTACCATTGTATTTAACCGTCATTGCATCCCAAATAAATTTACGAGAACTTGCAAAAGCAAAATCCCTTACATTTTTTGCACTAAACGACCATGTTCTTGTTCCTGTTGCTTTGTTTTTTTCTTTTTCTTCAGCCTCATCTTGTGTAACAATAATTACAGGCTTTTCATATTCTGATTGTGCTTTTTTAAATCTAGCTCTTTCTTCTGATGTTAATACTGAAGATGCATTGGTTAAAGAACCTGTTGCACCAACAATATGATCTGCAGGAACAGTAATGTTAACTTTAAAATCTCCAAAAGTTAAGGTAAACTCTCCATTACCTAAAAACTGTTTGTTTTGCCATCCTTCAGTTTCGTTATAAACTGCCATTCTAGGATAAAACTGTGCAATTGTATATAAGTAGTTATCATCTTTAGGAAAGTATTCGTAACCAGATCTTCCACCAATTTCTTCACGATTATTAATATTGTACCACCATCCCATTTTAATAGCTGTTGAAGCTCCAGGAGCTAATGGTGTTGGTAAATCAATTCGCATCATGGTTTTATTGATGGTATACTTTAAATCTTTACCAGAACCACTTTTAACGTAATCTAACTTAAATCCACCATCAAAATCGTTGTGTAATTTTGCAATTTCGCCAAAGCTTTTTTTCTTCCCCATACTTATGCTATTAATCAACTTAGTGTCAGAATCTTTAGCTCTCATATTCTGATCCAATTGAATCCATAAATATTCTAATTTATCGGGCGAGTTATTTTTGTAAGTAATGGTTTCTTTACCCGTAATTTTTTGCTTTTCATCATCTAAAGTAATGTCAATAACATAGTCTGCTTTTTGCTGATAATATTGATGCCCTGGAGCACCTGATGCAGTTCTATAAACTGTTGGTGTAGCTAACTCTTCTTTAAGTTGTTTAAACTTATTGTAGTTATAATTTTCTTGAGCAAACAACTGCCCCGTTGATAGAACTATTGCTAATAATAAAATTCTTTTCATAATGCTATATTTATTGAGCTAAGATATGTGTTTCGCTCACATTCCTTTTATTTAATTGATAATTTATTTTTTGATTGCCTACAGTTAGGTAAACAGTGTTTGCCTGACCAATAAAAACTTCTGTAAGCAATGTATTTTTTATGGTAACTTTTTTAGGCGTTTCAACTTTATCAGATTCTAAATAACAATAAATAAAATCATCATTATTAATTTCTTTTCCAACAAAATTAAATTTTAAGCTTTTACTATCAACTACCATGTGGTAACGTTGGTTGATGTATTGATTCAAATAATAATCTGCTTTTTCGTGTTCTTTTTCTGTTCCTAAATATAAATTTGGTGCACCAGCATTATTTAATGCTTTTTCTAAATCATGACCAATAAATTTTACAGCAATTTCAAAAGTTTTAGAATTGGTATTGTAATCAGCTTCTGTAATAGAAACATAATACTTATGCATAGCAAAGCTTAGCAATAACAGTGTTAATAACGAAAATAGAAGTTTTTTAATCAAGTCTTATTTTTTTTAGAAGCACTAAAATAGGTAAATAAAGTTAGCTGTTAATTACCGTTCATGTAAAAGAAAAAATATTTCGACCAGCAAGCTTTTAATCAGGACAAGATTCTGACAAACTCAGCCTTATTTGTTGCGGGTATATTTCATGAAAATACTCCACATAATTATCAGAACTTTTAAAGCCTTTTTGAATTAAATTTAACGCTGTATTCAAACTTACACAAGCATCCTCTTTCTGGTTCATTTCAAGCTGTGTTAATCCCATAAAATAATATGCTTCAGAGCAATTTTTATAATATTTAATGGCTTTTTTGTAGGACAAAATCGCTTCCTCAAATTTACCCAGCTTTGTTAAACATCTTCCTTTTTGCACAAAAGTGTAAATGTCCACAAAATCTTCTCCATGTGTAGTTGCTAAATTATTAATATAAGCATCAAACTCATTTACCGCTATCTGATGATTATTCATTTGCATCTGGCATAAACCTTTTAAATAGTGTATATCTTCTCCCATTGGTGCATCAGAAAAATTAGGCGTAAGAGCATCGTATTTTTCTAAAATTGCTAAAGCTTTTTCATAATCTCGATAATAATATAAAAGAAGCCATCCATAATAACCTGCTTCCCCTTCAAAATCCATTGCAACTGCTTTTTCTAACTTATCAATAGCAATGGCATAATTTCCGTTTTTAGAATTTAAAACCGACCAAGATTGAAAATCATGGGCAACAACTGAATCTCTTTTACCCATAGCATAAGCTATTAATGCGTTGCCTTTATCAAATTGACCATAATACATAATTTGATAACCAACCTGAAACATCAAAGTATCATCAGTAATATCATAACCAGCAGAATCTAATTTGGTTAAATAGGGTTGAATATCATATTCCTCTTTTACAGGTTGAGCTTGCGTTTTGTTTTCTGAACAAGAACTCAGTAAAAAAATGATTGAAGCAAGTAAAACAAATGTTCTCATAACTATTTTGGAAGAATTTGAATAAGCTCTCCCTCCTTAATTCTAAAAGAAAAAAACTTGTGATGATTAACTACATTAGCCTCTTCATCTTTACCAGGAATCCAACCAGTTAATGTTTTTGATTGACTTAAAAAATAACCTGTAATTTGTTCGGCCATAACAGTTGGCTGATAATTAAAATTGCATTGTTGAATGGAAAAATCTCCAGTTTCTCCTTTACAATTCACTTTAAACTGAACCGTTATTATTCCTGTATTGTTTTTAAGCGTTTGAAATAAACTTAATGGATAATCTTTTTTGTAATGCTCTTTTGCTTCCCAAAAATTACCCTCAATGGTTAAATCTGGGTTATAATAAGGCCAAACCCCAACACTATCGCAAAGTTTAAATGAATTTTCTTTTTCTTGCGAAAAAATAAGGTTAGAACAGAGAAACCCACCAATTACAAAAACAATTTTTATCATATTCAAAGTATTGAATAGACGAACTTAGCCCTTATAAATGAAGCATTTAAAACTTTTAACCTTCTTTAACTATTTTTTAACGGATAGATCTATTTATTGAGATTGCTTCGTACCTCGCAATGACGTTTAATTTAGTAAGGAAGGAACTATTATAAAAAACTTTTCGCTTTTGCAATAGCTGCATCTATTCCTTCGATATAACTGCCTCCTGCTGTAGCAAAAAATGGCTGTCCGCCACCTCCACCACGCATTTCTTTTGCAGCTTCTCTTACAATGTTTCCTGCATGCAAATCTTTAGTTTTAGCCAATTCTTCCGAAATAACAATAGTTAAGTTGGGCTTACCATTTATCTCAGCACCCAACACTAAAAATAAATTTTCAACTTGTCCTTTTAATTGATATGCCAAATCTTTAAGTGCCCCACTATCGTCTAAATCAACTTTTTGAGCAATAACATTAATTCCGTCAACTTGTTGAACATTAGCTAGTAATTCTTCTTTTACCACTCCAATTTGAGCTGCATTGTCTTTTTTACCAGCTTTAGAAAGTTCCTTCTTTTTAGCTGTTAACGCATCAATAATTTTCTTATCTATCTTAATTTTAGTTAAAGCAGTAATTGCACTATTAATGTCTGCTTTTTTATTGTTTTGAGTATTTTCTAATGGCAACATTTCCGAAACCATATCATATTGAGCATTAAAATCAGCTCTAATACTATCAATTTTTCCTTTTAAATCTGGAACAAAACTAGCCACTTCACTGCTGTCTATTACTTCAATTTTATTCTTTAAAAATAACCCTGCACCGCTAGAAGTTACTGCTTCTACCCTTCTAATACCAGAAGCTACAGAACCCTCAGCTTTTATTTTAAACAATTCAATATCAGATGTATTTTCTACATGAATACCTCCACACAGCTCACGAGATTCTCCAAACTCTATCATTCTTACAACATCCCCGTATTTTTCTCCAAACAACATCATTGCACCTTTTTCTTCGGCTTTTTTAATAGGAATTGCACGGTACTCGTTTAATTCAAATTTTTCTTGAATCCTGCTGTTTACCAAGTCTTCTATTTTAGCCAACTCTTCATCCGTAACTTTCTGAAAGTGAGAAAAATCAAAACGTAAATATTCAGCATTTACTAAAGATCCTTTTTGCTCTACATGCGTTCCTAAAACCTCACGCAAGGCTTGGTGCATTAAGTGAGTTGCAGTGTGGTTACGTGCAGTTAAGTTTCTTGTATTTTCATCTACAATAGCAACAAATTCTGCTTTAACATTTGTTGGTAATTCTTTAGAAAAATGAACGATTAAGTTGTTCTCTTTCTTGGTGTTAAAAATTTCAATTTTTTCTTCTGCAAATTCAATGTAACCAGTATCGCCAACCTGCCCACCACCTTCAGGATAAAAAGGTGTTAGGTTAAAAACCAACTGATAAAAATCTTCTCCTTTTGCAGAAACTTTTCTATATTTTGTAATGTAAATATCAGCTTCAGTATAATCGTAACCAATAAACTCTTCTACATCATCTTCTCTTAACTCTATCCAATCGTCAGTTTCTATTTTTGTTGCAGCTCTAGATCTTTCTTTTTGTTTTAATAATTCTTCCGAAAAACCAGGCATATCTACATGAAACTCATTTTCTAAAGCCAACAATTCTGTTAAATCTATCGGAAAACCAAAAGTATCATACAATTCAAAAGCAAATTTTCCATCAATTGATTTATCATTAGCTGTTGCTAAATAATTATCAAAACGCTGAATCCCTTTTGCTAACGTCCTTAAAAAACTATCTTCTTCCTCTTTAATTACTTTGGTAATAATATCTTGTTGCCCTTTTAATTCTGAAAAGAAATCCCCCATTTGATTTACCATTACGGCAACCAATTGATAGATAAATGGTTCTTTAACATTTAAAAAACTGTATCCATAACGGATTCCTCTTCTTAAAATCCTTCTAATTACATAACCCGCTCCGGTATTTGATGGCAACTGACCATCTGCAATAGCAAAAGCAACTGCTCTAACATGATCTGCAATAACACGGATAGCAACATCGGTTTTTACAGAAACATCTAACGTATATTGATATTTTACTCCAGAAATTTCTGAAATCTTATCAATTAAAGGGCCAAAAACATCGGTATCATAATTTGATTTTTTGTTTTGTAAAACCATTGCCAAACGCTCAAAACCCATTCCAGTATCAACATGTTTAGCTGGTAAATTTTTCAGTTCACCATTTGCCATTCTGTTGAACTCCATAAAAACAAGGTTCCAAATTTCTACCACTTGCGGATGGTCTTCGTTTACCAATTCTAACCCTGGAATTTTTGCAATATCTTCATCACTTCTTAAATCAACATGAATTTCTGAACATGGCCCGCAAGGACCTGTTTCGCCCATTTCCCAAAAATTATCTTTTTTATTTGCCTTGATAATTTTATCTGTAGTTAAACCATTTTTTTCTAAAATCGCTTTCCATAAATCATACGCTTCCTGATCCATTGCTGTTCCATCAGCAAGATCTCCTTCAAAAACAGTAAAATAAAGTTTGTTTTTATCTATTCCGTAAACGTCCACTAACAATTCCCAAGCCCACTCAATGGCTTCTTTTTTAAAGTAATTGCCAAAACTCCAATTCCCCAACATCTCAAACATAGTATGGTGGTAAGTATCTACACCAACCTCTTCTAAATCGTTGTGTTTACCCGAAACTCTTAAACATTTTTGGGTATCTGTAATTCTGGCGTGCTTAATTTCAGAGTTCCCTAAAAACAAATCTTTAAACTGATTCATCCCTGCATTAGTAAACATTAAAGTAGGGTCATTTTTTACTACCATTGGTGCAGAGGCAACAATTTGATGTTCTTTATTTTTAAAAAATGTTAAGAACTTACTTCTTATCTCGCTGGAATTCATACTGTTAAAAACTGTTAAATAAGCGTTAAACGAACTACCGAAAACGTTTATTAGGTTAAAATGATTAAATTTGTGTTCAAAATTAGGATAAATCCTTTAATGGCTAAAGCAAAATATAGATATAATCCACACACCTTAAGCTACGATAAAATTGAGCTTACTTTAAGAAGAAAAGTGTTAAAATCACTTACTTTTTTGGGTGCTGGTTTAGTAATAGGAGTAATTATTTATGGAATTACATATAGTTTTATTGATTCTCCTAAAGAAAAGCAATTGAAAAGAGAAAATGCTCAAATGCTTGCTCAGTACAACATCCTAAACAAAAAACTTGACCAACTTGGAGTTGTTTTAGAAGATGTACAGCACAGAGATGATAATATTTACCGTGTAATATTTGAAGCCGAACCAATTGACAAATCTATTAGAACTGCAGGTTTTGGCGGTATTAACCGTTACAAAGAGTTAGAAGGATACAATGATTCTGAATTAATTATTAAAACTGCTGAAAAAATAGACAAACTTTCAAAACAATTGTACATCCAATCAAAATCGTTTGATGATGTTTTTGAAATGGCTAAGAAAAAAGAAGAAATGTTGGCCGCAATACCAGCAATACAACCAGTAGCTAGTAATGATTTAAAAAGAATTGCAAGTGGGTATGGTTACAGAATTGATCCGCAGTATAAAGTAAGAAAAATGCACCACGGGATGGATTTTACTGCAAAAACAGGAACACCAATTTATGCTACTGGGAACGGAAAAGTAATAAGAGCCGACAGAAAATCAAGTGGTTACGGAAATCATGTTAGAATTGACCATGGCTATGGCTATGTTACACTTTATGCACACATGAATAAAATGAACGTAAAAGAAGGTCAAAATGTAAAACGTGGTGATGTTATTGGTTATGTTGGTAATACAGGAAAGTCTTTTGGACCACACTGCCATTATGAAGTTAGAAAAAATGGCGAACCAATAAATCCTGTTAATTTTTACTTTAATGATTTAACACCCGAACAATACGCTAAGATGGTAGATATTTCCAGTTCTCCAATGCAATCGATGGATTAGAGATTAGAGATTAGAGATTAGAGATTAGAGATTAGAGATTAGAGATTAGAGAAAATTAGTCTATTCTTAAAACAATTAAATACCTCTCATAAACAACTTACCAACTAGCTTTTTAATTTTTCTGGTTTTACGCTCTGCCTAAATTTTTCACTCTGCTCTATAGCATCCATTACGGTTTCTAAAATATTTTCAACAGTATCATTATAATCCAACTTTAAAGGTTCTTTTACAGTCAGTTTTAGATCTACACCACGCTTAATAATTTGGTTTCCTTTTTTGCCAAAAGCCTGTCTTAAACCATCAATAACAACAGGTACCACAACAGGTTTATAATTTTTAATAATGTGTGCCGTTCCTTTTCTACCAACAGCGTAAGCAGTTGTTGTACCTTGCGGAAAGGTAATTACCCAACCTGTTTTTAATGCTTTTTCAATGTTCTCTGTATCTTTTTTTTCAACTCCTCTTTTAATTTCTTTACCAGCTTCTCGCCAGGTTCTTTTTACAGGTATAGCCCCTGCCAAACTTAAAAACTTTGGAACAATACCAGCACTCATTGTTTCTTGAGCTGCAATAAAAAATAAGTTAACTATTTTGACTTTTAGTATGTTCCAAAATTTTATTTGAGCATAACTATTATTTAATGCACTATTAAAAACATTAAACATAAAAATTCCATCCGCAAAATAAGTTTGATGATTGGAAACAAAAAGAACGTTGCAAGCAGATAAATCGTTTAATTTTTCTGTCCCTTTTATTACAGGAGTGTTTATTTTAGTAAGTCTTCTGTAAACTACTAAAGCCACAACTCGTACAACAAACTTTTTTAAAAAAAAATACTGACCGAAAATGTCTTTCTTAAACAAAACTTAAAGCAATTTAATTTTTATCTTTTTTTAGATTTTAAATGTATTTTATCTCCTATATTGGGCTGAGTGCCCATAAACATTCTATTTTTTTTGTATAACTTTTTTAGCTTAACCCCATACAATTGAGAAATATCTCGCATAGTTTCTCCTTTTTTAACGGTATGATATTTTTCTTTTGCTTTATTTTTTTTAGGTTGTAGATAAATAATATCATCAATTTTTAAAATATCATTCTCATTTAAATCATTATACTTTAAAATTTGCCATAAGTTCATATTAAAATCTTTAGAAATTCTGTAAAAAGTATCTCCTTTTTTTACTTTAACATATTTAATATTGTTGTGTAATTTAATTATTCTTTTTAAAGATTTTGTTGCTAAAACTTTAGAATCTCTAACTTTTGTTGGCCTGCGAGGAGGTACTTTTGCATAATTATCGTATTGATTCAGATTGTTTTTTTCAATCAACATAATTAATAAATCTGCATATTTAGGATTGGTAGCATAACCTGCTTTTTTTAAGCCTTTTGCCCAACCTTTATAATCCGTAATTTTTAATTCGAACAAAAAATCATAACGAGAGCGTGTTACTAAAAATTCAGAATGATCTTTATATGATTCATAAACGGTTTCGTATTTTCTAAAGCATTCATTTTTTTCATCATCATCCAATCGCATGGTTTTTCCTTTCCAACCAGAGTGGCATTTAACACCAAAATGATTTTTAGCATAAACAGCTAACGGACTATTTCCATCACCTGATTCTAAAATACCTTGAGCCAAGGTTATACTCGCAGGAACTCCTGACTTCATCATTTCTCTGATGGCATCATCTTTATACATTTCTATGTATTCTTCTCTGGTAATTCTTCTTTCGGCAGGTTGTGCAAAAACACTGTTTACATTAAAAAAAATTACAACGAGTATGAGCAGTTTTTTTTTCATCTTAACAACAAAGATAGGATTGATTTGAGTTAACAATTATTAGGCCTTTTTAAGATATGAACATTTTATTTTTGATTAATATGTAACAACCTGAGTTCGATATAAGAACTAGTAAAGAAAATCTTATAACTACAACGTTATTAATGGGTTGTTGGGATTTTAAACCAATAAGATCAAGCATATTTAACTTTGTTTAAGTTAAAATCCACTAAACACGCAATTTTCTTCCTTAAATTTTACAAAATTAGCCAGCTAGTTTTTTAAAATTATAAGTCGAACCTCACATGTTTGTTGAATCTTAACAGTAAATCTTATATCGAACTCAGGTTGACAATAAAAAAACCCCATTCTGATTATTCTCAGAATGGGATTTGTACATTTCATAAAAGATGTTACTATTCCACAAATCTTATGTAAACATCTCCATAAGAAGTGTTTGTAAACTCTTGTGTTTGCACAAAATCAACCATTTCTTGTCCTGTTTTCCACTTATCTAAGCTAAATTTCATTGACTCTCCATAAGAGAAGTTACATTCAATTTTTCCTAAGCCAGCTAAATGCTTTAAACAATCTACCAATACCAGTGTGTTTTCTGGCACAATGTACTCTAAAGAAAGAGCTTTTAAAGGTTTAGACAATCCTTTTAATACATCATATTCATAACCTTCTACATCAATTTTACAAAAAGAAGGAACTCCATACATTCCAATTAAAACATCTAAAGTTGTCATCTGCACTTCAATAGTATCTCCCCAATCTGCTCCTTTAAACCTATCTTCTTGCATCATATCAACATGATCTTTAGAGAATGAGGAAATTAAAGTAGATCCTGAAACATACATTGTTTCTTTATTTTCTTTTTCTCCTAAACCAAGCTTAACTAAATCTATTGTATTACCAAATCGTTTAATCAAATGTTCGTAACATTCTCTTTGAGGTTCTACAGCTACAACTTTTGCCCCTAACTCTAAAAAAATAACTGTTCTGTTACCTTTATTAGCCCCAACATCAAAAACCACATCGCCTTTTTTAATAAACTCACTATAAAATTCTTTACGCTCGCCCTTCTTAAAAACTGTAATTACTTTATTTTCTATATCTAAAGCAGTAGAATACAATCCTAAACCTCTTAATGCGTCTCTTATTAATTTTTTCATTTTACTTTTTTTTCTAATTCTTATTGTTAAACTATTGCCGCTACTAGTTTGGCAACTGATTCATTAATAAGCTATTAATATTAGCTACCCTGTCTTTCATTCCCGCATCTTTTCCAGCTTCTTTATAACGATCATTTGTTAACACAACTATTTGTTGCAAAATATATCTTGCTCTGTCAGCATCATCTTTAACCGATTTTTTTGCATTTCCTTTTAATGAGTTATAATATTTTAAATCGTTTTCATAACGATCTAAAAGGCTTCCCATAATTTTGTTTCCTTTATCAAACTCTCCAAGTTTATAATAATTTTCGGCAAGAGACAGCACAAAGTAGTTATACGGAACATTTCTTTCTGGTATAGCTTCTAAACACTCATCCAAAACTTCAACCGCTTTTTCTTTTTGTCCTAAACGGATGTATTCGGTAGATAATCTAGCAAAGTTATTTCTAAAATTCATACACATTCGTCTATTGTTCTCATTCATGTATAACTCACTTTCTTTCATTCCTCCCCACTTAAATTCAGTCATTAAGTTTTTATACATTACTTCAGCATTAACCTCACCGGTTTGCCCATCAAAACTTTGTGCTTTATAAGGTACCAAACGGTAAGCTAAACCTTCTAATTGAAAGTAGTTTGTTAACCCTAAATAACTGCTTGCCCCTGTAGTAATTGCAAAATATACTGGCCTGTTCCAATCGTTAGCAGCTAAAATATCAAGAATAATTAAGTCATTTTTCATGATATAACTTTTGTTAACGGTCCATTCTACATTATCAACAATTCTATCAGCTCTATCTTGCGAAACAGTACCATTTGCTAAAACCTTAGCTTTATCTACAGTAATTTTAAAGTTTTTTGAAGGAATATAATCCACTTGTTTTCTTCCTTGACCTACACCAACTTTAGATTTTGGAGTATCATCAGCTACAAAGCCAATAATTTCATCTACATCTCTAAAACCAGTAACTTCTGGTCTTTCATAAATAGGCACATAATCATTTGTTCCTTGTCTTAATTTAGATTCTGGAAGTCTTTGCGGAATACCATCAGCATCCCAAGCTTTTCTTCTCATTTGCTCAATGTACCAATCGGTATTTAATAAACTAAGGTTAACAACCCTAACATCTGTACGGTAACGTAAAACCTCTTGCACATACCATAATGGAAAAGTATCGTTATCTCCATTGGTAAATAAAATAGCATTTGGAGCACAAGAATTTAAATAGTTTTTAGCAAAATCACTTGCCGTATAAACACCATTTCTATCATGATCGTCCCAATTTTGGTTAGCCATAACTGTTGGCACCAACAATAAACATCCTAAAGAAACTGCAACAGCACTAACTGTTTTAGGCATTTTTTTACTTAAGATATCATACAAGGCATAAACTCCAACAGCAATCCAAATTGCAAATACATAAAACGAACCTACATAAGCGTAATCTCTTTCTCTTGGTTGTGGTGATGGTGGATTTGTGTAGAAATTAATCATCATTCCTGTAAAGAAAAACAACAACCCTAATACCAACCAATCTTTAGGATCTTTATAAAATTGATAAACTAAACCAATTAACCCTAATAAAAATGGTAACATAAAGTACTTATTGTGTCCCGGATTATCCGTCATACTTTTAGGCAAACTATCCTGGTTTCCTAACCTAGCAGCATCTAAAGGTGCAATACCCGAAATCCAGTTACCATTGGTTACGTCTTGTGGTTTAGAATTTTGAACATCACTTTGTCTTCCTGCAAAGTTCCACATAAAATATCTCCAATAAAGATGCCCCCATTGGTAGTTAATTAAAAATGACATGTTTTCACCAAATGTAGGAACAGCAATTGTTTCGCCATTTGATGCTTTCTTATTTTTTCCTTTAATACCTCCAGCCCACGCTTTATAATCGGCTATATGGTGTGCTTGCGAACTCCACATACGCGGTAAAAAACCTGATGTTTTTTTATCGTAATTAGGGGTATTTGCTTCTCCTTTATTCGTTAAAACATATTTTCCGTTTTCTTTATCTTGATAATACACTTCCGATCCTTCTACATAAGGCTCTCTAGCATCTAAAGGGGTATTGTAAAATTGACCAGATAAAAATGGTGCAGAGCCATATTGTTCACGATTTAAATAAGATAATAAAGCAAAAGCATTTTCAGGATTGTTTTCATCCATTGGAGGATTTGCCGCAGATCTTACCATTATTACAGCATAAGTAGAGTATCCTATTAAAATTACCATTGTACATAATATGGCTGTATTAAATAATACTTTTCCTTTTTTCTGAGTGTAATACAAACCAGCAGTAATTAACACCATTAATAAAAAGATAAAAAACAATAAACCAGAATGGAATCCCATTCCTAAAGAGTTTACAAAAAACAACTCAAACTTAGCCCCTAAGCTAACTGTGCCCGGTATAATACCAAACTGAACAATTCCTAAAACCAATACCGATAACCCAGAAGCTATCATAAAGTTTTTAAAGTTTAATTCTTTTGTTTTAAAGTAGTATAAAAATACCATTGCTGGTATAGCCAATAAATTTAAAAGGTGTACTCCTATAGATAATCCCATTAAATAAGCGATAAAAACAATCCAACGTGTGCTGTGTTTTTCATGTGCTAC
>JBMYXB010000029.1:0-21952 GCA_049608005.1 Vicingaceae bacterium | reverse complement strand
AAACTCCCTATCGAAAAGTTTTTTGGTGTTGGAAAAGTAACTGCTAAAAAAATGCACTTAAAAGGTATTTTTAGAGGTAAAGACTTAAAAAAGAAAACAGAAGATCAATTAACCCGCTGGTTTGGGAAATCAGGTAAATACTATTACAACATTGTTAGAGGAATTGACAACAGAGCAGTAAACCCAAACCGTATAAGAAAATCTTTAGGTGCCGAACGTACTTACGAAAAAGACATCACCACCAAAGAAGAAATGCTCATAAATATTGAATTGATTGCCGAAATTTTAATCAAACGCATTAAAAATTCTGGAGGAGCAGGAAAATCATTAACACTAAAAGTAAAATACGGAGATTTTAAACAAATTACCCGAAGCAAAACTTTAATTGATATTCTCTCTGAAGAACAAATTAAACATTTAGCAATTCAGTTGTTAGATGTTATTCCTGATATTGAAAAAGGAATTAGATTGATTGGATTACAAACAGCAAACTTTGAGCAAGAAAGTAAAGATACTTTTTTGGGTCAGCTCGAATTTGAGTTTTAGATATAAAATATATTTTAATATACAATGTATATTATGTATATTATGTATATTTGGTATATGAGAAAAAATATTGACATAGATGAAACCACTTTAACGAAGCTAAAAATACTTTCTGTTTTTGAAAAAAACAGTGTAAAAGGCTTAATGGAAGAGGCTGTTAAATGGTTTGTTGAGCATAAAGAAAAACAGCGTTTAGACAATATGACTCAAGAAGAAAAAGAAGATTTAGGCTTACTATTATTGATGCAACAAACAGACATGAATGACTTAGTAAGTGAAGATGAGTTTTTTGAAAGCCTTAATTCATAATGATAGTTCTTTATTCAAAATTGATAACAAAAGATGTGAAACATCTTAAGGATAAAAAATTAATAGATAAGATTACAGCAACTGTTAACGGACTAAAAGCAGCCAAAAGTTTTGAAAATATAAAAGGGATTAAGAAAATGAAAAGCAAAAATATAGTTGCTTACCGCATTAGAATTGGCGATTATCGTTTAGGTTTTTATGTTAACAATGATGTAATTACGCTTGCTCGATTTATAAAACGAAACGACATTTATAAGGTTTTTCCTTAACCTACTTTAAAAAGTCCTTATTACCAACAACAATATCTTTGGTCATTTGTTTTAACACTTCACCTGCTTGTAAAATAAGCGATTCATCATAAGGAAAAGGTAAAGGTTCTACACCAAGCATTCTTCTCGTACCTACAGTTAACGCATCTAAATTACCGTTTGCTAACACATAATGATGTTCAAAAATTGCATCAGAAGTTATTGGTTCGCTTTTTAATAACTTATTATTAAAATTATCTACATAGTCTAAATTGCCAGAAATACGTGCCGTTTTTAGCTGCGTTACCTCTTTAACATTACAACTAATTGTTTTGTATTTGATTACTTTAATATCGTTCCCTAAGGTATCTTTTTTTACATTTCCGTTAGCATCTAAAACATACTCAAAGCCATCTTCTACTTGTTTGCTTTGCATAAAATTACTTTCCTTTACTTCTTCAGGAGTTACATCAATTACTTTTAAATTTAAAAAAATAGAATAATGGTAGGTTTTATTTGTGTCAACATAGGTTTCGTAATTTTTCCATGTATCATTAAGCTCATCCATATTTATTCGCTGAATTTCGGCTATTAATCCTTCGGGAGCAACAACTTTTGAATGGTCTTCTATCTGAAAATAAACATTGGTAACTCCTTTAAATTTTGCTTCAGCAAGTTTTGCGTCAACATCTTTATAATGTTCATCATAACTTTTAACCTCTAAAAAACGGCTGTAAGCTTTCCTTGCTTCAAATCTATTATCAATTTTAAGCAACTGCGTTCCTTTGGCATAAGCATATTCGGCTGCTTTTGCCTTAGCATTATTCAAATCTGGAGTATAGTTTACTTCTGTGTATTGTATCCCAACTGGAGGTAAAGAAATGGCCAGATTTTGGCGAGCATCCATTTTCTTATAGGTTTGGTATATTTTAGCCCAAAGTGCTGGATCTCCTTTTCTTTTTAAACGAACTATTGCTTCATTATCTCTAACTGTAGCCATATTATAAGCATCGTTAAACACCCAAACTTCATCATCGTTTTTTGTTGGATTTCTTTTTATCTTTTTTGCTGCTTTTTGTAATGCTGCATCATAATCTCCCCTTTCTAATTGTTTGCTAGAAGATTTACATCCTATAAAAATGGAAACAATAATAAATAGTGGTAGTATTTTTTTCATAGCATAAAATTTAACCCTTTAAAAATCAAAGATTACGCCAAAGCTATACATATTGTTTTAATTTGAAAAACTAATGCAAAATTCTAACCCCTAAATTAAAAGTTTCTCCAGCACCAGTATCTTTACCAATAATAAATTTTGTGTACGAAGTTTCTAATTCTACACCACTAAATAATTGATATTTTAAGCCTAACCCTTCTTGTAGGTAGTATGATGACACTCCTTCTGAACCTATAGATGGCCAAAATTGGTTTTGCAAATAAATAGTAATTTTTTTATTCGGAAAATAACTGATAAAAATATCTAAAGGTGTTGCTAAATTTGATTTATCTTTTGCTAATTCTTTATCAATACTTACCCAAGATGAAAGCTGAGCAAATAACTGAAATTTGTTACTTAACTTCTTATCGTATAAAAATTTTGTAATCCATAAATGCCTGTTATTATCTAAAAAAGGACGATCTAAATTTTTACTTTCAGGATCGGATATCACACTTAACATTAAGCCTGATTGGAAGCTAAAACGTTTCCATTTTTTTATTGGATTAAACTTAATTTTAAAACCTGCTAGAGCTATGCCCGAACGCGAATTTTTAGAGTTTGAAAATCTTAAAACGTTTGCAGGGCTTGTATTTGTCCCACCTTTATACGAAGACTTAAACCACATTTCTCCACCTAAAGAAACACGATTAGAAACTCCATAATTATATTCTGCAATTGTAGTAAAAAAAGAGCTTCTTGATCCTTCATCTAACTTAGTTCCTTCGGTATCAAAAAATTGTGATTGTGTATATAAACTATTAAACAGTTTAAATTCGGATTGCCCCTTACTTATTAATACAGATGGAGTATAATCTTGTACGTTTTTATTTTCTTGAGCCTTAATCAAAGGTGTTAGTAGTAAAAAGCTAACCGCAAAAAAGAGCGTTTTATTTTTCATATTTTTAATATCTATTGAACTGGAACAAAATAACACAATTCATTTTGATTAGATATGTCGTTTTTAAGACAGCATAACTCATTCAATCTGCATTACTTTGTAAACGAACTTAAATACTAAAATGGAACACGTTGTAATAATTGGTAACGGAATTTCTGGAATAACAACTGCTCGACACATTCGCAAGAATAGTGATAAGCGGATTACTGTAATTTCTGGCGAAACCGATCATTTTTTTTCTAGGACAGCTCTCATGTATATTTATATGGGACACATGAAATTTGAGCACACCAAACCTTATGAAGATTGGTTTTGGAAAAAGAATAGAATAGATTTATTAAAAGCTTTTGTTCAACATATAGATGCTAAAAATAAAACATTAAAGTTAGATAACGGAACTGTTTTAGCGTATGATAAATTAGTGTTAGCCGTTGGTTCTAAACCCAATAAATTTGGATGGCCTGGACAGGATTTAGAAGCAGTACAAGGTTTGTATTCTTATCAAGATTTAGAATCGATGGAAAAATACTCTCCTACAACTAAAAGAGCAGTAATTGTTGGTGGCGGATTAATTGGCGTAGAAATGGCTGAAATGTTTTTATCCAGAGGAATAGCAGTTACATTTTTAGTACGTGAAGATAGGTTTTGGGGAGGTGTTTTACCTCAAAAAGAAGGCGAGCTAATAGCTAGACACATCAAAAAGCACCATGTTGATTTACGATTTGAAACAGAATTACAGGAAATTGTATCGGACGAAAATGGCAGAGCAAAAGCCATCATCACAAAAAATGGAGAACAAATTGAATGTCAGTTTGTAGGGTTAACCGCAGGAGTTAGTCCTAACATAGATTTTATTAAAACCAGTAAAATTGAAATCAATAGAGGAATATTGGTAAACGAATATTTAGAAACTAACATTCCATCTATTTATGCTTTAGGCGATTGTGCAGAGTTTCATCAACACCCAACTGGAAGAAAAAATTTAGAGCAAGTTTGGTACACCGGAAGAATGATGGGCGAAACATTGGCTCAAACAATATGTGATAACAAAACAGCTTATCAACCAGGAATGTGGTTTAATTCTGCCAAATTTTTTGATATAGAATACCAAACTTATGGTTGGGTTTATAATGAGTTAAAAGCAGATGAAGCTGATTTTTATTGGGAACATGAAAATGGAGAAATCTGTTTACACTTAGTTTATGATAAAACTACTAACCAACTTTTAGGTATCAACACTTTCGGAATAAGAATGCGACATGAAGTTTGTGAACGTTGGATCAACGGATCAGAAACAATGGACTATATTATGGAACATTTAAAAGATGCCAATTTTGATCCTGAATTTTACAAACAATACGAAAACCAAATTGTAGCACAATACAACCAAGAAAATGGGACTTCTCTAAAGCCTAAGAAAAGAGACTGGAAACGAATTTTTGTAAAAAACTAAATTCCCCTCCCTGGAGGGGTTAGGGGTGGGTTTGTAATTATAAAACTATGAAAATCATAAAAAACATAGGCTTAATTCTTTGTATTGCTGGGTTTACCATTTTTATGGGAAGTATGTTTATTGGAGATTATCAAGTATCTCAAAAAATATTTGATGATTGGGTAAACAATAAAGGAATTAAAAGCGAAATATTTATTGAGGCTGCTCAAAAAGAGATTGTTGGACAAAATTTCAATTCATTTCAGCTCTCATCTAAAATAATTGAATTAGCAGAAAGTTCTGCTGAAGCTCATCAAGATAATATTGAACTGTGGCAAACAGAAGGAAATAATGAGGAAAAAATAAATGCCGAATGGAATAAAGTAATTTGGACGAGTTGGAGCTTTACCCATAAAGACTTTACATACCCATTACTGCAAGCATCAGTTAATAGTCCTGTTAAAGAAAACCAATGGTTGGCTTTCTTTTTAACTTTCGGTTTAGCAATTATTGGAGGGTTACTTTACATTATTCCAGACTTCATATTACTTGGGCCAGCAGGAATAAAAAACAATAAACTGTTTCAGCACTCAGCAACAACACGCGGTTTTTGGGGAATTGTAACAGCTCTATTTTTTGTGGCATTTTATTTCTTGTTGTATTTCTTTCCAGATTTTATTGTTAACCCCATTTTAACTACTAACAAAATTAGCTTATCGCTAAGTGGTAATCCTGCCAGCCAATGGTTTATGTATGGGTTAATTTACTGCTCAGTTATGACTGTTTTTGCAGTAAAAATGTATGTAAAATACCGTCATAATTTATATCAAATAATCAGAACAACTGTTGTTTTGTTTTTTCAGGTAGCTTTTGCTTTTTTAATTCCTGAGCTGTTGGTTCGTTTTAACCAACCTTGGTACGATTTTAAAAATGCTTGGCCACTAAACTATACCTTCTTTTTCGATTGGAACATTAACAGCTTATTAGATAGTGGGCATTTAGGAATGTTTATGCTGATTTGGGGAATTGTTTTAACGGTAATTGTTGTACCTGTAATGGTTTATTTTTTAGGGAAAAGATGGTATTGTAGCTGGGTTTGTGGCTGTGGTGGTTTAGCCGAAACATTAGGAGATCCTTACAGACATTTATCCAACAAAACACTAAAAGTATGGAAGTTTGAACGTTACATTATTCACTTGGTTTTGGTTTTTGCTGTTGTAATGACTGGAGCAACTTTATACTCTTATTTTAGTGGAGCATCATCAATTTTAGGAATTGATACCTATTCTATTCAAAGTTGGTATGGCTTCTGGATAGGTTCTATATTTGCAGGAGTAATTGGAACAGGTTTTTACCCAATTTTAGGAAACAGAGCTTGGTGTAGGTTTGGTTGTCCGTTAGCGGCATATTTAGGCTTGGTACAACGTTTTAAATCTCGCTTTAGAATAACAACCAATGGTGGTCAATGTATTTCGTGTGGTAACTGTTCTACTTATTGCGAAATGGGAATTGATGTTCGTGCTTACGCCCAAAAAAGACAAAACATAGTACGTTCATCTTGTGTTGGATGTGGTGTTTGTTCGGCAGTTTGCCCAAGAGGAGTTTTAAAATTAGAAAACGCTCCTGAGGCTGGAAGAATTATAGAAAATCCTATTTTAATTGGAAGAGAAAACATATCCTTAAACCTAAAAGATGAAGTTTAGAGTTGCCCGACATACCAACAATCTTAAGAGAATTATTCATTTTTATCATACTATTTTAGGTTTAGATATTTTAGGCTCTTTTGAAAAGCATGATGATTATGATGGTGTATTTTTAGGCTTAGAAAATGAAAATTGGCATTTAGAATTTACTGTTTCCAATAATAAACCAAATCACACACCCGATAAAGATGACTTAATTGTGTTTTATTCAGAATCTAAAAATCATTTCAATGAAATAATAACATCTTTAAAAAATGAAAATATTAATCCAATAAAATCACAAAACCCTTATTGGAACAAAACTGGAATTACCATTCTAGACCCTGATAATTTTAGAGTAGTTATTGTAAAACCAACCAAATGAGTATCATGCTAAAGCTTCTATTCCTATTGTTAACTCTTTGTTTTACCACAGTAAAATTAACAGCTCAGGATACAAAAATTAAAAAAGAATTTTATGAAAACAAAAGTTTAAAATCAGAAACACTTTCTGATAAAAAATCTGATAAATCTTATAAAAAAACTTTCTACACTAATGGGCAACTAAAAGAAGAAGGTTGGATAGAAAACGGTAAGAAAAACTACTTTTGGATTTCTTATTTTGAAAACGGAAAACGAAAATCTGAAGGTCACTACTCCAATAATATAAAAAGAGATTGGTGGGTTTTTTACAATAAAATGGGACAAAAAATTAATGAAGGACATTACACCGGTAAAGTAAAAAATGGATTTCATCACATTTATAAAGATGGCAAACCAATTTATGCGGGTCATTTTGTTAACGATATTAAAAAGGGAACTTGGGTTACCCTAAACACAAAAGGAGAATTTATAGATATTATAGAGTATGGCGAGTAACCCAATAATTGATGTAATAATTCCAGCATTTAACGAGGAAAATTCTGTTGGAAATGTTGTAAGAGATATTCCTAAAGAATTGGTTAGAGAAATTATTATAATCAATAATAACTCTACCGATAAAACGGCTGTTTACGCTACTAATGCAGGAGCAACAGTTTTAGAAGAGGCAAATATGGGTTATGGTAATGCCTGTTTAAAAGGGATGACACATATCGCTCAAAAAGAAATAAAACCAACTATTGTTGTGTTTTTAGATGCTGATTATTCTGATTACCCTGAAGAAATGGTTGATGTAATTGCTCCAATTCTTAATAAAAACATGGACATGGTAATTGGATCTAGAGCTTTAGGAAATTTAGAAAAAGGAGCTATGACTCCACAACAAGTTTTTGGAAATTGGTTGGCTACATTTTTATTAAAGTTATTTTATGGCGTAAAATATACAGACTTAGGTCCTTTTAGAGCAATAAAATACAATAGCTTAGTTGCTTTAAAAATGAAAGATAAAACTTATGGCTGGACAGTTGAGATGCAGGTGAAAGCTGCCAAGCAGAAAATGAATACCTGCGAAGTTCCAGTGAACTACCGTGTTAGAATTGGTTTTTCTAAAGTATCTGGAACAGTAAAAGGAACAATAGGTGCAGGGTATAAAATAATAACAACAATTTTTAGGTATTTATAAAACATATATTGTCCCCTTGAGGGGACTTACAGGGGTAATTTTAAAACGTTAACCCTGCTCAAACCCCTCCCAAGAGGGGAATTAAAAAAATAAAAATGGAACTAATACTCATCATCATATACGGATTAACGCTTTCCTTCATTTTTTTGTACAGTATTGTGCAAATTAATTTAGTAATTAACTATTGGCGAAACAATAAAAGCGAGAGTATTCCAAATGAAATTCCGATTGCTGAACTCCCAATTGTTACTGTTCAATTACCGCTTTATAACGAGCTTTATGTGGTAGAACGTTTAATTGATACTATTGTTAAATTTGATTATCCAAAAGATAAATTGGAAATTCAAATTTTAGATGATTCTACTGACGAAACGGTTGATATTGTTGCCAAAAAAGTAGAAGAATATAAAGCTAAAGGATTTAACATTTACCAACATCGCAGAAAAATTAGAACTGGCTATAAAGCTGGAGCTTTGAAAGAAGGAATGGAAATTTGTAAAGGTGAATTTATTGCCATTTTTGATGCTGACTTTTTACCAGACCCACTATTCCTTAAAAAAACTTTACTTCATTTTAAAGATGCTAAAATTGGTGTTGTACAAACCAAATGGAAACATATCAATAAAGATTATTCATTGCTAACAAGACTTCAAGCTTTTGGTTTGGATGCTCATTTTACAGTAGAACAAACCGGAAGAAATTTTGGAAACCACTTTATCAACTTTAACGGAACTGCTGGCATTTGGAGAAAAACTTGTATTGAAGATGCTGGTGGATGGGAAGCTGATACTTTAACAGAAGATTTAGATTTAAGTTATCGAGCGCAACTCAACCATTGGAAATTTAAGTATTTAGAAGATTTGGGCTCTCCAGCAGAATTACCTGCTGCCATGAACGCACTTAAAAACCAACAATTTAGATGGACTAAAGGTGCTGCAGAATGTACGCGTAAAAATTTATTGAAAGTTTTAAAAGCCAAAGAACTACCTTTTAATACCAAGCTTCATGCGTTGTTTCATTTAATGAACAGTTCTATCTTTATTTGTATTGTTTTATTGTCTGTACTGAGTATTCCGATGCTAATTATTAAAAATAATTTTATTGAGTATGCCTTATTATTTAAGTTAGGTAGTTTCTTTATTTCAAGCGTAATATTTTTAAGTATTTACTACTTTGTTTCGCTTTCTAGCGGATATAAAAACAAACTAAAAGCTTTTAGTCATTTCGTCTTTTTATTCCCCTTGTTTTTATCGGTTTCTATGGGATTATCTTTACACAATGCCATTGCTGTTATAGAAGGGTATATGGGTAAAAAATCTCCTTTTATTAGAACCCCTAAGTTTAATATTTTAGAGAATAAAGATGCTTGGCAAAAAAACAAATACTTAGTTAGCAGCGTAAGTTTTTTAACCGTTTTAGAGTTTTTAATGACCCTGTATTTTTTAGGAGGAATTCTTTCTGCTTTCTATTATCAAGATTTTGTTTTAATTCCTTTTCATATTATGTTATTTTTGGGCTTTGGATATGTGACTTTTTACTCGCTGTTCCACTCACGAAGGGTAAAATAATTAACCGCAAAGAATTTTAAGATTTCGCAGAGAGCACTAAGAAGAAGTCTTTTATTCTTAAAAGAAAAGAAGAAAACCATCTTCGCGGATTTTGCGTAAAACACTTACTTTTCTTAGCGGTTAAACTAATATTATAAAAAGAAGATTTACTTTGCACTCTCAATAAGAAACCAAGCTTTGTTTTCTTTGCGTAAAACCTTTGAATTCTCTGCGTTTAAAAGATCTATTTAAATTATGTCACCAATAAAATACATACTCTCTATTGCCTTTGCAGCAGTTTATGTTTGCTTTGGTTATTTTTTAGAACGAGAAAACTTTCTGCATTTGTCCATTTTATTTGGAGTTGGGTTTATTCTTTATTTCTTTTTTGTATTTACCACAAAAGATAAAAAAGAGGTAGATAGGTTACTTTGGATTTCAATGCTATTTCGGTTAATTTTTATTGTTGCAATCCCTTGCCTTTCTGATGATTATTTCAGGTTTATTTGGGATGGAAAACTCTTTACAAATGGTTTTAACCCATACTTATTTGTTCCTTCAGAAATTTTAAATACTGATATTGCTAAAACGGCAGGCTTAACCGAAGAGTTATACAAAGGATTAAATTCTCCTGATTATTATACGGTGTATCCTCCAATTAATCAGCTTCTTTTTTCTTTAGGCGGATTCTTTTCAAAATTTGGAATGTTAGCAGGAATTATTGCTATAAGAGTACCTATCCTAATAGCAGAATTCTTTACCATAAAATACATTATAAAGCTATTGGATGCTGCACATTTACCCCACCATCATGTTTTATTGTATGCCTTAAATCCTTTAGTAATCGTAGAGTTAGCTGGTAATCTACACTATGAAGGAATGATGTTACTTTGTATTGTTGTAGGAGTTTATTGGTTAATGCATAACAAATGGGGAGGAGCTGCCTTTTGGTGGGCAATGGCAATTAGTATTAAACTAATACCCATTTTGTTTTTACCCGTTTTATTAAAACGTTTAGGTTTTGTCAAAAGTTTTTGGTTTTATATCATAACCGCCATTGCTTTAGGATTTACCTTCTTACCATTTTTAGATCAAAAACTAATTGAACACATTTTTTCTAGTGTAGATTTATATTTTAGAACCTTTGAGTTTAATGCTAGCATCTATTATGTTATAAGATGGTTAGGATTTAAAAGTGTAGGTTATAATATTATACAGCAAGTAGGCCCAATACTATCAATTGCTACTTTTGTAATCGTAATGATGGTTTACTTTTACAAAACAAAAACATGGCAAGATGTACTTAAAAAAATGCTTTTTGCTTACACCATTTACCTTTTATTAGCCACAACAATACACCCTTGGTATGTTATTAATTTAGTTTTATTAAGTGTTTTTGTAAAAAACTATCGATATGTAATTGTTTGGTCTGCTGTAGTAATTTTAAGTTATTCGGCCTATATGAGCGAATCTTATCAAGAAAATTACATTCTTATTGCAATAGAATATGTAGTTGTTTTAGGGTGGTTAGGGTTTGAGCTTTTTTTAAATAAAAGATTATCTAATTAGGGTAACAGTTCCATACCTTGTTTCGCTTGCCCCTAACGCTTCTGTAAACTTTACTTTCCAAATGTACGTTTCTGTTTTAGAAATTTTCCCTTTATATGTTCCATCCCAACCATTGGTCATGTTTTCTGTTTTAAATAACAATTCTCCCCATCTGTCATAAATACTAATTTCATAATCTACAATTCCAATTCCATAAGCCCTAAAAGTATCATTATCACCATCATTATTAGGGGTAAAAGAATTGGGTATATAAATAATTCCGCTATAGCTTATGGTAATAGTATCATGCGATAAACAACCAATAGAATTACTTACAGTCATAAAATAGGTTGATGCTTCTGATGCTGTTACTGTTGGCGATAAGCAGGTATCACAACTTAAACCAATTGATGGCGACCATAAATAAGAAGTACCATTAGTAATAGGAAACAAGATTACCTCATTGCCCCAAAAAGTTTCTATATCTGGCCCAATTTCTAAATCAGGAGCATCTAATACATTCACAAAAACAGAAGCAGTATCTTTACATAAATTAGCGTCTGTTATTTCAATAAAATATCTTGCCGGAACAGTAAGAGAAGTAGAAAAACTGCTATCAACACTATAAGTTCCACCATTAATAGTCCACAAATAATCTGTTCCTCCGGTTGCCCAAATTGTAAAATCTTGATTTTGACAAACTACTAAATCAGGAACAACATTTACATGAGCCGAATTTACTACTACCTCTAATGAATCAAGATCCGTGTTACAACCATTTTCGCCAATAACATAATACTTTGTTGTTTGTGTTGGTTTTGCCCAAGTAATAGAATCGTTAGGTGTTAAAAGTGTTGTATTGGGAGACCAAGTATAGGTGTTTACCTCATTTCCAGAAATATAAATTTGAACAGAATCGCCTAAACAAACTGCTTGATTAACTGGGTTATAAACATCTGGCAAATTCACATCTACTAAAATTTCCATAAAAGTATCTTGTGCACATCCATTAATATCTATAATACTAACATTATAAGTTGTATTTACAATTGGTGTTGCTAAAGGGTTAGTAATGTTAGCATTATTTAAGCCTGTTGAAGGACTCCATACTGAAGATATTGCAAGACCAACGTTTAATTGAACATTTTCTCCCAAGCATATCATCGTATCTGGGGTTATCGAAATATCTTTTTGAAAAACCACCACCTCAACTTCGGTTGTATCAAAGCCACAACTATCAGTTGTAATAACGGTATAAATAGTTGTAACATCTGGCCATACAGTTGCCGAATCTGTACTATCATTTAAAATATTATATTTTGGAAACCACTCATAACTTGTTCCTCCAGTAACATTTAAAAGTATGCTATCTCCTCTACAAATTCCGTTAATAGGATTAATGGTTGCTACTGGAGGTCCACCAATGTAAATTTCAACAGAATCATGATCTACTAAAATACAAGAAATAGAATCTAACACACTTAGCTTAACATTATACGTAGCTGCACTATCATAAACATGAATGGGCTCGAACAAATTAGAGGTATCACCATCTCCAAAATCCCACAAATAGCTTATTCCTCCATTACTTAAATTCTGAAACGGAACAGTATCTCCAATACAATAAAATGGTGTGGTATAAACATCTGCATCAGCTGTTAAATTAGATAAATCTAATTTAAAAACCCCCAAATTACAGCTTATAGTAGGATCAGTAGCTTCTGCATAAGCTCCTGTTGTAGTAGGGAAATCATTATAAGGTCCACCACAAGAAGCACAAACTGCTTGATAAACAATTCCTCTTTTATCAAACCGGCTTGTTCCTCCATCTACATGGTCATTACTAGCAGTACCTCCAAAAAAAGTAGCATATTTTATCGTATCAGCATCTTCTCCAAACATTGCTAAATAATAATCGCTTCCATCTGTTGAAGATTGTATGGCGTTAGCAGTTATAGGCAAACCATTAGTTGTACTAAAAGGTGGTCCGCCATTAAATATATTTGTAACTCCTCCCCACCCTGAAACAAAAATGTAATTACACTCGTTAACTAAAAAAGCCGACAAAGCTATATCTATCTCTCCAGATCCTGTTCCAAAAGTGGTAGAAAAAACGGTTGTGGCTAAATCAGGAGTTAGTTTATGTAAAAACTGCCCACTATTACTATCATTGTACACAGTTATAGGCTCTATATTGTATGTTCCTTCTGTTTGCCCAACCACATAAACATTATTATCCGAATCGGTATCAATAAAGTACGACTGGTCATATTGATCTGTTCCTAAAAAAGTACTTGCAATAATTGTACTAGCTGAAGCATCAATTTTAAGAATCCATCCATCAGACTCTCCTAACTGGTAATTAGGAATTAAAGCACTTGGTGTTGTTAGAAAGTCTGAGCTAGTTGTTCCTCCTGTAATTAACACTTCACCAAGGTCGTTTAAGACTAAAGAATACGCAGCATCATCGTTACTACCACCAATAAAGCTACTCCAAATTAAATTAGTTACATCTGCAGATAATTTAAACACACAGCCATCTTGCAAGCCTCCTAATAATGGCTGAAAAACTCCTCCTGTATTAGGAAAATCTACCGATAAGGTTGAACTAGCAACATAAATATTATCATTATCATCAATAATAAGTTCCCCTCTAAATTCGTCTGCATAATTGTAATTTAAAGTGTCGCTTAAGTTTAACCCATCATTACCAGTGCCCCCAATATAGGTTGAACCTGTTAATACAGTACCACTTCCATTTAATTTAGCAACAATAATATCAGAACCTCCAATATAGTTTGGTATTGCACCAATATAATCTACCCCTCCTGCAAAAGAAGTATCATAAGCTGTTGCTGTTACAGGAAAATCTGGAGAAGATGTTGTTCCTAAAATGAGTAGTTCATTATTGTTGTTTACAATTAAACTATGAGGGCATTCTACTCCAAGACTACCCCCTAAATAAGTTGAATAAATAAGAGATGATCCATCAGGAGAGAATTTAGAAATAGTAATATCTGCATCATAAATTCCAACATTACCACCAGCAAAATCTATTTGATAGGCTCCAGTTGTAATTGGATACCCAACACCAAACGTTACTCCTCCTCCATATAAATGACCTGCCTCATCAAAAGTAGAAGTATAGCCCCAATTATCAAACATTGAACCCGAATATGAAGCAAAGACTAAAACAGGATCAATAATCAACTCATATTTTTTATTGTATCCTTTCGGGAAATCAAAAGAAACTACCGAACCTTCTAACTTAAATTTACATTTTACTTCTTTCTGTTTTCCGTTTATGATTTGATAAGCATAAGGTTTTTGTTCTATAATTTCATTAACAGAGGTAGTAATTTTTATGGTTCCTTTTTCTAAAACAATCCCATCAACTCCTTTGTAATTAAATTGAATATCATTAGTGTTTCCACCTTTTTTTACTACAAAATCGTACTTTAAAAAAGCATCTCTTAAATAAAATTTTAAATCAATATTGTTATAAATATTGTGATATGCTGTTTGATGATATTTTTTAACATTACTTGCCCATTTGGTTTTATCATTACCAATAAAGTAATTTTCGTAGCCAGAACTAGCTTCTGTTCCTACAATGTTTGATGTATTAGAATTTAAAAACTCAACCTTAAAGGCATGTAAATTCATTAAATAATCTTGTGGTGTAGGATTTTTAATACTTCCGTGATGTAAATCATCAAAACGAACTTTATCTTGCTCGTTGTAAAACTGGTAGGTTAATTCGTTCTCTTCTAAATATAAATTACCTGAAGGTATTTTTGCTTTAAATTGTATGTTCTTATTCCATTGCCCTTTGTTCTCTACAAACTCAATAGTAGATAGCTGTGCAAAAGAATTTACACCTATTAAAATAAACAGTATGGATAGTATTTTTTTCAATTCAATCTATAAGCAAACTACAAGATACTCTTTTAAAAGTAACTACTTTTAAAAGACTCTTAATTTGCAATATAGTTGCTTATGGGTTAGATAGGTTTGAACTAAAATTGGGGAATTATTGTATTGTTAAGAATAGGAACATTATCTTTTTCCCTACCTGAAAAAAAAACCCCTCTAATTTTGTTACCTAATCACAAAAAAGTGAATTTGAACAAAGTTCTCTCTCTTTAAAGGGAGAGTCTTACTCAGTTCCCCTTCGGGAGTTAGGCTAATGTAATTAAGTAAGCTGTAATTTCTGTCATACCGAACACATTTTACGAAATAAGCAAAAGCCCCGAAGTATCTTTTGGCTTTTTAGCACGAATCTCAATAGATTCCTCTGTTTCGTTGCACTTCAATCGGAATGACAACCCTTTAACTCAATGACATTGGGGTTTAGGTGGCATTTAACCAAGTTGCATTTCAGGAATATCTCCTTCAACAACTAATTTACCAGCAGTTGCCGCTTTAATTTCTTCAACAGAAACGCCAGGTGCTCTTTCTAATAAATGAAAAGCTCCATCTTTAATTTCTAAGGCCGCTAAATTGGTAATCACTCTGGTAACACAACCAACACCAGTTAAGGGTAAAGAGCAAGAAGGTAACAATTTACTTTCACCCTTTTTATTGGTATGCATCATTGCTACAATAATATTTTCAGCAGAAGCAACTAAATCCATAGCCCCTCCCATTCCTTTTACCATTTTACCTGGAATTTTCCAGTTGGCAATATCTCCATTTTCAGCAACTTCCATAGCTCCCAAAACGGTTAACTGTACATGCTGTCCTCTAATCATAGCAAAACTTGTAGCAGAATCAAAAACAGAAGCACCAGGTTGTAAAGTAACCGTTTGTTTTCCTGCATTAATCAAATCTGCATCCTCTTCCCCATCAAAAGGAAAAGGCCCCATTCCTAAAATTCCATTTTCAGATTGGAATTCTACCGTAATATTTTCGGGTACAAAATTGGCTACCAATGTTGGTATTCCAATTCCTAAATTAACGTACCAACCATCTCTTAATTCTTGCGAAATTCTTTTTGCTATACCTACTTTATCTAACATAGTTTTTTTCTTTTAAATATCACCCTTTATGTTTCCCTCAAGGGAAAAGGCTTACACTCCTGTCCTTTTTTTGGTCTTATGAGTACCCCCTTTGAGGGAATTATAGGGGTGATTAACCTTTTTGTCTTACTGTTCTCTGCTCAATTCTTTTTTCATAAGCTGTTCCTTGGAAAATTCGTTGAACAAATATTCCTGGTGTATGCACTGTGTTTGGATCTAAAGTTCCTTCAGGAACCAATTCTTCCACCTCAGCAATGGTAATTTTTCCTGCCATTGCCATCATAGGGTTAAAATTACGAGCTGCAGCTTTAAAAACTAAGTTGCCTGCTGTATCTCCTTTCCAAGCTTTAACCATAGCAAAATCTGCTGTTAAAGCACTTTCTAAAATGTGTGGTTTCCCGTTAAACTCTCTCACTTCTTTTCCTTCGGCAACCTCAGTACCATACCCAGCAGGGGTAAAAAATGCAGGAATACCAGCACCGCCAGCTCTACACCTTTCTGCTAGTGATCCTTGAGGAATTAAATCTACCTCTAACTCTCCACTTAACATTTGGCGTTCAAACTCATCATTCTCACCAACGTAAGAAGAAATCATTTTTTTAATCTGTTTTTTCTGAAGCAATAAACCCAAACCGAAATCATCTACACCCGCATTATTAGAAATACAGGTTAACCCTTTCACATTCATTTTTACCATTTCAGAAATGCAATTTTCAGGAATACCACAAAGACCAAAACCACCTAACATTAAGGTCATTCCATCTTCTAATCCTTTAGTTGCTTCTTGTGCATTTGCAACAACTTTATTTATTGCCATAGTTTTTATTTTAGCTAAATTCTTAAATTCAAGCGTACTTTCAACGCTATTATTCCCAACCTTCTGAATCTCCGCCTTCATTTTGCATCAAATTGTATTTTATACAATCCAATTCAACACCTAAAGGTTTATCAGGTTTTTCAAAATCTTTATCAGGATAATCTAATTTTTTGTCTGCCTTTACTTTTTGCATGTAATATGCCCAAACTGGTAATGCCGTATTTGCTCCTTGCCCCATTGCTGTTGTTGCAAAACGAATCGCTCTTTCATCAGCTCCAACCCAAACACCTGTTACTAAATCTGGCGTTAAGCCCATAAACCAACCATCAGAGTTGTTTTGTGTAGTTCCTGTTTTTCCTGCTATCGGATATTTATGTCCTGCATAAGGTCTTTGTTCTGAAGCTCTACCTCTTAATCGCATACCTGTGCCAGAAGTGTACATTGGGCTTTTACCTCTTGCTTTCCTGGCATCGCCCATACATTTATTGTACTCTCCATCCACAATTCCTTTCATCAAATCCAACATTACATAAGCATGTTCTTCACTCATGGCTTCTTTTGTTTCAGGATTTACATCCATAATTACATTGCCATGTTTATCTTCTATTCGCGTAAACATGGTAGGCTCTATGTAAACGCCTTTATTTGCAAAAGTAGCGTTAGCACCTACCATTTCATAAACACTCAAATCTGCCACACCTAAGCATAACGAAGGCACCGGATCTAATTGATGTTTAATTCCTAAATTCCTAGCTAATTTAATTACTTCTTGCGGACCAAACTGCTTTAGTACCCATGCTGTTGTTGTATTCATAGAGTTTGCGATGGCATATTTTAGGGATACATTGCAGCCATTATTATTTCCATCAGAATTTTTAGGAGTCCAATCTTTTAACAACCCAAATTCTCCTTTATGAAACGTAGTTTTTACATTAGGAACCTCATAACAAGGAGAGTAACCATTTTGAATAGCCGTAACATAAACAAAAGGTTTAAATGTAGATCCAACTTGTCGTGTACTTGTTACATGATCGTAAGCAAATTGCTCGTAATTTACCCCTCCAACCCAAGCTTTAATGTAACCAGTATGCGGATCAACAGACATTAAACCCGTATGCAAAAATGTTTTAAAATATTTTATAGAATCGTTTGGAGATAGCAATGTGTCAATCATTCCTTGATGAGAAAACAATTGCATTTTTACTTTCTTATTAAAAATAATATCAATAGAATCTTTAGGGATTACTCTTGTTTTTTCGCCACAATCTTCTGCCTGACAAACAAAATAACCGCCTTCTTTTTTTACGTTTTTACTTCCTCTTCTTCCACAATTAAAGCATTCTGTTCCGCTTAAAATTCTATAACGAGGTGTTTTTTCTTTAGATGATTTTAATAAAGAAGCATATTGTTTTTTAGAAACTCCTTTGTAGCTTCCATCATAAGGATAGCGTTTTGTTCTTACTCTTTTAATATGCTTATTAAACTGCCCTTGTAAAGTATTGGCAATGTATTCTTCTACCGCAAACTCAGCATGTTGTTGCATACGAGAGTTTAATGTTGTAAAAATCTTTAACCCATCACGGTAAATGTTATAAGGTGTTCCGTCAGATTTAGCATATTTATAATTTCCTTCCTCATTTTTTTCATCAAACATTTTTTGAATCTTTAACCTTAATGTTTCTCTAAAATAAGGAGCAATACCCTCTTTATGGTCAACTTCTTTATAATCTAAAGTTAATGGCAATATTCTTAAAGAATCATATTCTTGTTGAGAAATTAATTCGCTTCTTTTCATCTGAGCAAAAACCACTTCTCTTCGTTTTAGTGCATTTTCTGGAAACCGTTTAGGATTATATAAAGAAGGGTTTTTTGCCATTCCTACTAAAACTGCAGCTTCTTCTATATTTAAATCTTTTGGTAATTTATTAAAGTACACACGACTTGCCGATTTTATTCCAACAGCATTGTAAATAAAATCGAACTGATTGTAATACATTGTGATAATCTCATCCTTTGTATATCTTTTCTCTAATTCAACGGCAATAATCTGCTCTTGCAATTTTTGTTTTATTCTTTGTACCAAATTTGAAGCTTTGTGCTCAAACATCATTTTTGCCAATTGTTGGGTAATGGTACTTGCCCCACCTGCACTACCTAAATTAGCTACAGCTCTTACCAAACCTCTAAAATCTATCCCAGAATGGGTTCTATACCTTTCATCTTCTGTAGCAATTAAAGCATCCACCAAAAATGGCGACAATTCATTATACTTTACATTGGTTCTGTTCTGTAAAAAATATTTTCCGATAGTTTTTCCATCAGAAGTAATAATTTCTGAAGCTAAATTGCTTTTAGGGTTTTCTAATTCTGCTAAATCTGGCAATTCATCAAAACCTAAATTACCTGTTTTTGCTCCCCACATTATAGCTAAAAACAAAAGAACTGGTATAAATACCAATAGCCAGAAAATCATAATTTTCTTGCCGTTACTTGGTGTATTTTCTTTTTTATTTGCCATTATTATTTTGCTGTTTCTACTCTTAAACCAATATCTGTTATTCCATCCAGTCCTTCTTCAACTCGCATTGCCTGCTCTAAAGTTACCGTATAATTTCCTGTTTGGGCAAACTTAAATCCGCCAACGTAAGGAATTCTTAAATCCCATAAATCACCAACTCCATTGCCCAACCATTTACCTCTGTTATCTGCTAAAATACAATTAACGGTGTCTTTTAACAAACCTCCATTTGGTCCTTGCATGGTAACAAATAAATACAAATTGCTATAAGCATAACTCCCTGTATTTCTTACGTTAATATATAAATTATGAGCAACTGTTGTATCTTTTGCAGCAAACTCAAAACTAGCAATATTTTCTTTTTTCCAATTGGCGTTTTCTACCTCAATGTATTCTTCAAACACTTTGTTAGAATCACAAGAAACAAGTCCTATCATTAATAAAAGGACTCCAACTATTTTAATAAAAGGGTTAATCATTCTTTTTTTCTGGAGGTTTATTTCCCTTTGGCTTATTGTTATTATTTCTGTTTTTATTTTGAGGCTTTGGTTTATTGCCAGTTTTATTACTAGCTAGCTTAGCACCTTTAGGTTTGTTATTATTTTGTGACTTGTTATTTGCTTTCTGCTTGTTATTATTTGGATTATTATTATTTGCAGGTTTGTTACCTTTAGGTTTATCTCCCTGCTTATTACCGTTATTATTGTTGTTATTCGATTTATTAGAGAATTTACGTTTCTTGTTTCTGTTCTTATTTTTATTTCCGCCTTTCGGCTTATCAAAACGCGTTAAATCATCTTGTCCAACAACATTGCTGTATTCAGGCTCTTTTATAACTTCTTTAACCTCAACAAAATCCATTAAATCATTTGGTTTCTCATCCTTTTTGTTCATCGCAACAATCTCATTAACCCTATCCAGCTTAAGCTCAATAAATTTTAATGGTTCATCTTGATAAGAATACCACATAACATTTTTAAAAATGTCCATTTTACGGTAAAAGGCATTTCCTTTTTTTGTTTTTAATTTAAGGTTTGTACTCGGAAAATCTTTTAAAGCATCCACATAAGCGTCCAACTCAAAATTTAAACAACACTTTAATTTACCGCACTGTCCGGCTAACTTTTGTGGGTTTAAAGAAAGTTGTTGGTAACGTGCCGCAGAAGTTGAAACGGATCTAAAATCGGTTAACCAAGTAGAACAACAAAGCTCTCTACCACAAGAACCAATACCTCCTAAACGACTAGCTTCTTGACGAACACCAATTTGTTTCATCTCAATTCTAATCTTAAATTCACCTGCCATTCGCTTAATTAATTCTCTAAAATCAACTCTACTTTCTGCAGTGTAATAAAAAATTGCTTTCGATTTATCCCCCTGAAACTCTACATCACTAATTTTCATTTGTAAACCAAGCTCAATAGCCAATGTTCTAGCCTTGTACATGGTGTCTGTTTCTAAAGCCTGTGCTTCTAACCATTTATCAACATCCGTTTTTTTAGCTTGGCGATAAACTTTTTTTATTTCTTTAGAGTCGAAAGATACTTTCCGCTTACGCATTTGTTTTTTTACCAACTCTCCAGTTAAAGAAACCGTTCCCATATCATGCCCTGGAGAAGCTTCTACAGCAATAACATCCCCAATATTTAGGCTCAGTCCATCAGTATTTCTAAAAAATTCTTTTCTACTATTTTTAAAACGTACTTCTACGCAATCAAACATTTTTTGACCATGAGGCAATTCTATATCCTTTAACCAGTCAAAAACATTTAATTTATTACAACTTCCCGTTTTGCTTTTACAACCTTTTGATGTTGTTCCACAACCCCGTTCAGTACTACATCCACTACATCCCATTCAAATTCTATATATTGTGAGTTTTCCTAAAAAAACTTCGAATCGTTAAACTTATTGTTCCTCACAAATATAACATATTTGTAGGCTATTTTTTAGTGCTGATGATGGATTTTTAAAGAATAGATTGTTACCATCTTTTTAGAGGGGTTTTATTCTGATAAAAATGAAAAGATTGCCTCTTAACCTGAGTTCGACATAAGAACTAGTTTCACAAAACAACATAATTAAAACATTATCAACGTGTTTGGGCTTATCGACTTACTAATTTCAACTCTTTTTATTTAATGTTTAAGCTAAAACCCCATAAATACGCAATTTTCTTCCTTAAATTTTAGATAACTAGCCCGCTAGTTATCTAAAATTATAAGTCGAACCTCACATATTTATTGAATTTTATCAATAAATCTTATATCGAACTCAGGTTCTTAAGCTAAAAATGATTCCAAGCCTTTTCTTTTCTCTTTTTAAAATTATTAATCTGATTCTTTGCCTCTAATACTTTTCAATAAATGTGTAGGAGTAGATTTGTCGATTAAAATGATTGCATCAAAAGCATTTTTACTATGACGGTTATTTCGTGCAATAGATTCTGGTTTACCATCTCTTTCAGGGTAATAAGCAGCACCAATCAGTGTCATAATTACAGGGTCTTTTTTGTGTAATGTTGTGCAGTCAATAAACACAGGCTTTTTTAAAGATCTGTGAATTGCGGAAAAACTTTTTTCTATAGCAGGTAAAACAGTAAC